>JALNZK010000013.1 GCA_023229365.1 Pseudomonadota bacterium
CGCCGCGCCTCTACGCGGCTTCGCACCGATCCGCTTTTCCATGAAAACGATCGCGCTGGCCGCGATCGAAACGCCGCGCTTTTCGAAGATCGTCTACACCAGGCGCTGCCGGTGCGCTCGAAGACGTACACCGAGCCCGAGCCGCTGCCCGCGTCGTCGTCCCAGGGCGCGCTCGCGAACAGCGTGTCGCCCGAGATCGACACCGCGTAGCCGAATCCGTCTTCCGCGGCGGCGTCGCTCGCGTGCAGCTCGGCCTCCTGCGACCACACCGCCCCCGAGCGGACGTAGACGTACACGGAGCCCGAGTTGGAGCCGTCGTCGTCGGCCAGCGAGACGCCGGCCGCGAGCGTGTCCCCGCTGAGCGCGAGCGCCGTGCCGAAGTTGTCGTCGACGGCGCCGTCGGCGGGCGCGATCTTCGCCTGCCGTGTCCACAGCGAGCCGGAGCGGACGTAGACGTACGCCGAGCCCGAGCCCGCGCCGTGGACCTCGTCGAGCGGCGCGCCGATGAGCGCGGTGCTGCCTTCCAGCGCGACCGTGGCGCCGAACCGCATGTCCTCGACGCCGTCGGTCGGGATCAGCCGCATCCGCCGCCGCCACCCCGAGCCGTCGTTGAAGAAGATCGTCGCGGAGCCGAACTTGTAGCCGCTGTCGTCGTCGTCGGGCGCGCCCCCGATCGCGAACTCCCCGGTGAGCGCCACGGAGTCGCCGAAGTGGTCGCCCGGCGTGAGTATGGGGCGGAGCTTCTTCTGCGGCGTCCAGGTCCCGGCTTCGCGCCGGAAGATCTGCATGGTGTCGTTCCAGTTGCCGGTGGAGGCCACGAGCATCTCGTCGCCCACGACGGCAATGGAGCGCCCGAAGTAATCGAAGGCGTCCGGGTCGATCGACAGGATCTTCTCCTGGAAGCCCCATGTCCCGCCGTCCTGCGCGAACACGTGGACCGAGCCGCAGTTATTGCACGACTCCGTGTCCGCCTTGTCGCCGACGTAGATCGCGTAGTCGGCGCCGATGAAGACGCTCGCGCCGAAGGCCACGGCGGTCAACGGATCCGAAGGGAGAAGCTTCTGGCTCTCGGTCCAAACGCTGCCCGCGCGCTGGAATACGTACGCCGCGCCGGTGCTGCCCTCGAAGGCGTAGCCGACGGCGGCCGTGTCACCGCGGAGCGCGATCGACGCGAAGCCCGAGCTGCCCGCCGCGCAGTCGGCTGGCCAGAGCTTCGATCGCTGCTCCCACGCCGTCCCGTTCCTTTCGAAGAAGTAGTAGATGCCTGTGTTCTCCCCGCAGTCGTCGTCGCTGGACGCGGCCACCACGAGCGTGTCGCCCTCCAGCGCGACCCCGCGCCCGAACGACGCCCCGGCCTCGGCGTCGTCTGGCATGAGCTTCAGCGTCTCGGTCCAGTCGCTGCCGGTCCGCTCGAAGATGTACACCGCGCCGGCGTACGCCCCTGCCTCGTCGTCCGCCGTCCTGCCGACCGCGATGGTGTCCCCGGAGATCGCGACGGCGCCGCCGAATAAGTGCCCCTCCGCCGCGTCGCTCGGTATCAGCTCCGCCTGCTCGATCCAGTCCCATCCGTCGCCGACAAATACGTAGGCGGATCCGGAAAGGTCGTCAGCGGCGTCGTGCAGCGGCGCGCCGACCACGAACGTGTCGCCGCTCATGGACACCGAGGCACCGAACTGGTCGTCGAGCACACCGTCGCTCGGCGTGAGCAGCACGGTGGGCATCCAGAGCCCGTCCGTCTGCACGAAGACGCCCACAGAGCCCAGGTTGTCTTTGGCCCCGACCACGGCGGTCGTGCCCTCCACGGCGACGCAGCTTCCGAAAGCGGCCTGCGCCATCTGATCCTGCGCGTACAGCTTGAGGGAGGTCGCGCCGAACCCGGTATCGGAGTCGGTGTCGGTGTCCGAATCGGTGTCCGTGCCCGAGTCCGAGTCTGTGTCTGTGTCTGTGTCTGTGTCCGTGTCTGTGTCTGTGGATGCGTCGGGGTTGCCGCTCGAGCCGCCGCCGCAGCAGGGCAGGGCGGTCGTGGCAAGCAGCGCCACGACGAACAGTCGGATCGTTTTCATCGTTTGCCCCCATACAAAAGAATCGAGTACCAGGACATCCTACCGCCGCACCGGAAGGATCGGCAAGGAGCGGCCGAACGGAGCGGACGTGATGACTACTTTTTCCTTTTATTCGCTCGGTTCTTCGCGACGACCGGCTCGTCCGCTGCTCCATGGTGTTGATCGACGCCTGCATGCGC
The DNA here is from genome assembly GCA_023229365.1 of Pseudomonadota bacterium. Classification (NCBI taxonomy): domain Bacteria; kingdom Pseudomonadati; phylum Pseudomonadota; species Pseudomonadota bacterium. The sequence continues at coordinate 2,243 of JALNZK010000013.1, forward strand.
ATTTCTTGCTCAAAATTTTTCAGGTTTACGTAGGTAAACACGAAAAAATGGCACGGGATCGAGTGCGGCCGCGGTGTTGATGGGTTGCACTTGGGTAGATGGACACCGTCGGCTTGTCGCGCACGTGGCCTTCCATTTATTAGTTTGAGCGATCTCTCGACGTGACAGAAAGAGTGATTATTTTGTTGTCACCTTGCACGAGCGAGGTTGACTCGTTCGGATTGGCTAACCGTTGAGCAAAGAGGACGAATAATGCCGAAGAGGGAGTTTGAGCCAACCTGGAAAGTCCATGATCTCGAGATGGAGACCGCGGATAAAGAACGGGCGTGGCTCAATGGACCGAACATCTTCGTTGAGTGCGCAAACCCCAACCCCGAACGGATGCGTGCCGAGCAGAAGCGACTAACGGCTGAAGGGCGGCTGAGGCACCGGGAGTTTCTGAAGTATTTGCAGGTCACCGCAGGTCTACCGATCCAGAACGCCGACAAGGCCGTCGACTGGCTATCGCTCGCCGAGTTCGAGTACGAAGACCTGGCGTGGAAGAAACTCTACGACACCTCGGTAGACACGAGCGAGCGCAAGGCGTTGTTCTTCATCCTGGCGTACTACCTTGCATGGAAAACGAGGAGAGTGCCGAGCTACGCTGAGGAGATCGAGCGGCTCGACGAAACCGTCGACGCGCTCGTGGATAGCGAGTTCTGGGCGGAAGACCGGAAGGCGTTCGTCGCGCAGTACATGAAAGGCGTCGACCTCGACGAGATGCTTCGCCGGCAGCGCTCCGCGGCCGAAGCGCCGGGAGCGAACGGTGGCAACCTCGAGGCTCCAGCGTCGCACGTGGTCGACGACGAACCGGCCGAACCTGCGGTCTCGCAACGTGAAAAAGAGAACTTAAGCGATTCGAAGAAGAGCAAGGCGAAGGACGGGCGGTTGAGGAAAGAGGTGAAGGCGATAGGCGCGCAGGACGCCGCGGCCGGCGCAGCGCAGGCGATCGCGCCGCCCGTGAAGGCCGAGCGGCCGATGTTCGTCGACGGCGAGGCGGTGATCTCGAGCCCGGCCGCAGCGCGGCGGATGGGCCTGAGGCCGCAGACGCTCAGGAAGTGGCGACTCGAGGGGAAGGGGCCGCACTACATCCGCCAGGGCGAGGGACCTCATGCCCGAGTGGTGTACGTAGTCTCCGAGGTCGACCGCTGGAAGGCAGAGCACTCCTTCCGCTCGACCGCTGAAGAGGCGATGCGTTCCTCGCGCAAAAACTGATCTGTTGATAAAAACAAGACCTGCTGATTCCAGGACAGCGCTCCGCCAAAGTGCGACAGTGGTGCGAGAGTGACCAAGTCTATCGATGACACGATAAAAGAAAACCCCGGAAACCTGAATGATTTCCGGGGCTTTCAGAGCCAACACGCGGATTTGAACCGCGGACCTGCTGATTACGAATCAGCTGCTCTACCGACTGAGCTATGTTGGCCCACCCGCGCTCCGCGCGACGGGCAGATGGAAGGTACTCGGGCGCGTTGAACTGTCAAGATCCTAATAGAGGTTCTTTACCAAGAACGCTACGTCGCGGTCGCACGCAGATCCACGATGACCACCTCCGGCACCATCGCCGTCCAGGCGGCGGCAACGTCGCGGGCCTCCGCCTTCCGGTTGTAGGTCCCGAGCACGACCGCGCCCGGCACGTACACCGCGTACCGCCCGGACGGCGACTTCCGCGGCGCCCGCGTGAGCGCGCCCTCGACCTCGCGGACCAGGTTGGATCGGTTCGCCATCGGTGCCTCGTGCTTGGTGGACGCGAGGACTGTAGCATGAACCCATAGGCGACGGAAATGGGCGTCCTACGGAAACGGGCTTCCCCGCTTGCAGCCCGATCCCAACCGGCGCTACCCTGTGTCGTATCCACTTTCACAGGAGGCCCAATGACCGCAACCACGACACCCTGGGCGTTCGTCGGCATCTTCTCGTTCGCAGCGTGCTTCGCGTGCGCCGCGTGCGGCACCGGCACGAGCGGAGCGCCTCCTCCGCAGGACGAGGCCCGACTCGGCACGTTCGAGGCGGCTCCGGAAACGGCGGCCGGCGCTCCGGCGCCACAGCTCGCGAACCCCGCGTCCGTGAACTGCGAGGAGAAGGGCGGGAAGCTCGAGATGCGCACCGAGCCGGCGGGGCAGTTCGGCGTGTGCGTGTTCCCGGACGGCTCCAGGTGCGAGGAGTGGCGGTTCTTCCGCGACGAGTGCAAGCAGGGCGAGTGCCGCGCCGACGACGGCAAGTGCGAGGCGAAGAACGACTGATCCTTCCGGCGTCGATCGCGCCGCGCCGGCCCCGATCCGCGGCACGGCCGAGCCGGGATCCTTTCATCTTCCCCGATCGTGCTTACGTTTCCAGCATGACCAGCTCCCCGGGCGCCTCCCACGACAGCAGAATCGGACGCGACGTGAACGAACGGACGATGATCTCGCCGCTCGTCTCGCTCTCCTGGTCCGGGAAGCTGCTGCGGGCGGGGTTCGAGCTGCTCGCCGGGGAGGCGTTCGCGAAGATCGATCCGGGCGTGGACGGGATCGTCGTCGCCGCGGCGTCGCCGAGCAGCGGCGAGCGCGCAGGGGGGCTTTACGCGCGCCGCGAGGCCGGAAGGTTGTGGTCGGGCCTTTTGGGCCGGCACGACGCGACGTCGCTCTCGCTCCCGTCCGACAGCGCGCTGTCGCTCCGGCACGCGATCCTGATCGCGCGGGTCACCGACGACGGCTGCCCGATCTTCCGCGCGCTCGACCTGCGCTCGGGCACAGGGATGTTCGACGCGAGCGGCGCACCGCACAGGTCGGTCATCGCCAACGGCCCTTTGCGGCTGCGCGTCGGAAACTCGGCGCTGTTCGCGATCCCGACGGGTGATCTGTTCCGCGACGGCCGCGTCGTCCCGTACGACGACCTCGCCTGGCCGGAGCCGGAGCGGTGGCTCCCGGACGCGCCGCCCGAGAGGCGACTCGGGGAGATCTCCGGGGTGACGACGCGCTCGGCGATGATGTCGCTCGAGGGGGGGCGCGCGCGCCGGCTCCTGCGCGGCGGAGCGGACCATCCGCAGGTCGGCCGGTTCGTGGTCGACATCGGCGGCCTTTGCTCCGAGATCGCCGTGGACGACGTCGCGCTGCGCAAAGGCATCCTGTTCGGCCGGTACTCGCGCTGCGACATCAACTGCGAAAACGCTCCGATGTCCGAGCTGATCTCGCGGGTCCACGCCCTCTTCCTGATGGTGGACGAGAGCCTCCGCGTGTTCGACACCGGATCGACGAACGGCATCGGCCACGGCGACGGCAGCGCGAGCGGCCTCGAGCTCGTCCGGGTGCGGGACACGCGGCTGTCGCTCGGAGCGGACGCGTCGATCACTTGGTGTCCAGCCGCTTCTTCCTCTCCCGGGCGAGCTTGAACCCCCGCCAGAGGAGCGCGAGGCCGATCCACGCGCCGATGGCGGCCGCGGGGTAGGCGAGGACGCGCGGGAAGATCGCCACGAGCGCGGCGAGGCTGCAGACAAGGAGACCCGTGAGGATTGCGAGGCGCGACTCGACGGATCCCAGGACCCGGCGGTCCGTCAGCGCCGCGCCGACCGTTCGGCCGATGCGGACCGCGCCGGCCGCGACACGCGTCGACTTCTCATAGGTGTGCCCGACGCGATGGCGCCCGCGAGCGGGCCTTCCTGGTGCGCGCACCTTGCACCGCACGTCGAGGATGATCTCGGTCGCGTTCTCGAGATCGCGCAGGTACATCTCCTCCATCTGGGCGCCGAACGCGTCGTCCTCGATGACGGCGTCGAGCTCGCAGTTGCTGAACCAGCTCGCCACGTTGAGGTTCGTCGAGCCCACCCGCGACCAGCGCCCGTCGGTGACGGCCGTCTTGGCGTGCACCATCGTCCCGTTCCACTCGAAGATCCGCACGCCCGCCTCGAGGAGCGTCCTGTAGCTCGCGCGCGACACCGGCTGGAGGATCGGGATGTCGGTCGTGCTCGGGAGGAGGAGGCGCACATCCACGCCGTCCCGCGCCGCGGCCCTCAGCGCCTGGATGTACAGGGTGGTGCCGTTGAAGTAGGCGTCCGACAGCCACAGCCGCTTGCGCGCGAGCGCGGCGATCAGCTGATCCAGTCGGAGCATGCCGGCCGTGGACGGCTCGCTCGAAACGATGCGCAGGCTCACCTCGCCGGCGGGGGGCGGCGCCTCGACGGGTTCGGACAAGGGATCGCCGCAGAGCGCCCAGGTGCGGGCGAAGGCGCGCTCGATATCCGCGACCGCGGGCCCCCTGATCTGCACCCCAGTGTCGCGCCACGGCGCTATCCCGCGCTCCGGATCGCCGACCCAGGCGTCCCCCACGCACAGCCCGGAGACGAAACCGATCTCGTTGTCGACCACGAGCGTCTTCCTGTGATCGCGCGAGAACAGCCCGAGCGGGCTCGAGAGCCGCGGGGGGTTGTACGCCCGGACCTCGACGCCGGCCGCCCGCAGCTCCCGCCAGAACCTCCGCGATGCCCGGCCGAAGCTGCCCAGCCAGTCGTAGACGAGCCGAACGCGCACGCCGTCGCGCGCCTTGATGCTCAGCATCTCGGCCAGCTCGCTGCCGGTGTCGTCCTCCTGGATGAAGTAGTTCTCGAAATGGACGTGGTCCTTGGCCGAGCGGATCGTCGCGAGCCACCTCGGGTAGTTCTCGCCGGCGTCCTCGAGCAGGAGGACCTCGTTCCCCCCGATGAGCGGCGCGCCCGCGGTCCGCGAGAAGGCGCCGTCGGCAAGCAGTCGGAGCTGCGGCAGCAACGCGCGCTCGTCCGGTGCCGATCGCTTCTGGCGCTTCATGCGCAAGAGAATCGCACGACTCGGGGCCAGAGGGAATCAGCGCCTCTCGCGCTCTCCCCGGCCCAGGCAACTTCCCGGTGCAAAGCCGCAGCCTCTTCGGGGTCTTTGCCGAGCCTCACGCCCGTGAGGATCTCGCGCTCCCAGGAACCTCCCGGTCGGCAGCGATCAGCGCGAGCTTCTCCTCGCGCGTGAGCCGCTTGATCTCCCGCTCCAGACGGCTCGCCGCGCTCCTGTCGGCCGCGCCGACGACGTACGCGAGCGCCAGTGGTCGCCTGGACGCGGTGTACTTCGATCCTCGACCGCGGTTGTGCGCCTCGATCCGCCGGGGCACGTCCGTGGTGATGCCCGTGTAGAGCGTTCCGTCCGCACAGCGCGCGACGTAGACGAACCAATCGCCCATGCCCCGCTCAGTCGCGCAGCATGATGATCAGCATCTTGAACCGGCCGAGCGCGTGGACGGCGTGCGGGATGTTCGCCGGCATGAGCACCGCCTGCCCTGCGACGGGCCTCGTCGGCGCGCCCCCGACCGCCACCTCGGCCTCGCCCTCGAGCACCGTGATTATCGCGTCGAAAGGAGCGGTGTGCTCCGAGAGCCCCTGCCCCGCGTCGAAGGCGAACAGCGTCGCGGTGCCCCCTTTGGTCTTCGCGATCTCGCGGCTCACGATCGCCCCGGACTGGTACTCGACGAGCCCCTTGAGCTCCACCGCTTGCCCGGAGGGCATTCTTCCTGCATTTCCGCCAGTGTGATTGTCTTGCATACTGTTCCTCCCTTGCCTCTCGGCAGTGTTATTATGTCACCCATGATGAAATCGTCACCTATCCTCATGCTCATTCTCCTCTCCGGATTCTTTGGCAACGGCTGTGCGGACGCCGCCGTCGCCGGCGCGGACGCCGATTCCGACTCGGATTCCGATTCCGATTCCGACTCCGACTCCGATTGCGACACGGACACCGACACCGACACCGACACCGATTCCGACACCGATACGGACTCGGACACCGATACGGACTCGGACACCGACACGGACGTGGACACCGACACCGATTCCGACACCGACACCGACACCGACACCGACACCGACACCGATTCCTCGGTGTTCGACTACACGGGCACGGCGCAGACGTTCACGGTGCCCGTCGGCGTCACTTCGATCACGGTCGCGGCGCTCGGTGCGAGCGGCGGCAACTCGAGCTCCTACCTCGGCGGGTACGGCGCCAGCGTCGTCGCCACCGTGGCGGTCACCCCCGGAGAGACGATCTCCGTCGTCGTGGGCCAGCAGCCCGCGGCCATGCCGTTCCTGGGAGACGGCTGCGGCGCGAGTGGTGGCGGCGGCTCGTTCGTCATGCGCTCGGCGTCCGAGCCGCTCGTCGTCGCCGGCGGCGGCGGCGGTGCGACGGCCTACGGCAGCACCACGAACGGCGGCAACGCGAGCATCACGCCGGACGGCGGCACCTCCTACGACATCATCGGCGGGACGGGCGGCGGCGGCGGCGGCACGTGCTCCTGGGAGGGCAGCGGCGGCGGCGGCTACCTCACGAACGGCACGAGCGGCTCCTCCAGCACTGGCGGCGCGTCGTATGCGGCCGGATCCGCGGGTGGGGGCAACGACACGACCGAGAGCTGCTCCTACATCCCGGGCGGCTACGGCGGGGGCGGTGGCGGCGGCAACGACTGCGGCGGCGGCGGCGGCGGCTACTCGGGCGGCGCGGCACACTCCTGCGGCGACGCCGCTAACCCCTCGGGCGGCGGCGGCTCCTACGCCGCCACCTCCGGAACGATCACGCTCCGGTCGGTCCACGGCAACGGACAGGTGACGATCACCTGGTGATCTCCTCGACCCCCGCGCGCCCTCGAAACCCTCCGTCTCCTTTGCGTTTTCGCCGCCGGCGCATATATTGCGCCTCGGGGTGGACGAGGGCGCATGACGGCGGAGAAGGATCGATTGCCGGGCGAGGACGCGACGCGGCTTTCCGCGTTCCGCGATCTCTCGCGGTCGCTCGCGCAGCTGGGCGGAGGCGAGCTCTCGGAGAGCCAGTACCTGCAGCGCGTTTCGGGCGACCTGCTCGAGCACGTCGCCGCGGACGTCGTCGCTTGGGACCTCACGCTGGGAGGCATCGAGGTCCGCGCCCGGCTCGTGCGCCGCCCTTCGGGCCTCGAGTGGATCACGAATCCGGGGCCCGAGCCGCTCTTCGACGCCGCGGGCGGGCACGCCATCGCGCTCGGGCTGCGGGCGTTCGAGGACGTCGGATCGCTTCGCATCGCCCGTGCCGAGCGGCCGTTCTCGGAGGACGAGCGGATCCTGTGCGAGATCGTCGGCAGCTCCATCGCAGTGGCGCTCGCGAACCGCGTCACCGGCGCCTCGCTGCGCGAGCGCGTGAAGGAGATGCGCTGCCTGGTCGCCGTCGCCCAGCTCGCGGAGCAGTCCGACCGGCCGTTCGACGAGGTGCTCACCGGGATCACCTCGCTCCTGGCGCCGGCGATGATGTACCCGGAGATCGCCTCCGCGCGCATCGTGCTCGACGATTCGACCTACGAGTCCGGCGCGGCCACCGCAAAGGTCGCGTTCATGGAGGCGGACATCTTCGTCCGCGGCGAGCGGCGGGGCGTTGTCCGGATCGCCTACGACGCGATCCGGCCCGCGATGCACGAGGGTCCCTTCCTGCGGGAGGAGCGGCGGCTCCTCGACGCGGTGGCGAACGAGCTGACGGGCATCATCGAACGCCGCGAGGCGCTCGAGCAGCGCGCGCTCCTCGAGGAACAGATCCGGCACGCGGATCGGCTCGCCACGATAGGCCAGCTCGCCGCGGGCGTGGCCCACGAGCTCAACGAGCCGCTCGGCGCCATCCTCGGGTTCGCCCAGCTCTTGACGGCGCAGGGCGGTCTCGACGACGCGGTGAGCGCGGACCTCGACAAGATCGTCGCCGCGTGCCTCCACGCCCGCGACATCGTCAACAAGCTGCGCCTCTTCGCCCGGCAGTCGCCGCCGAGCCGGGCGCCCGTCGATCTCAACGAGGTGATCCAGGACGGCCTCTACTTCACCGAGGCGCAGTGCGCGCGGCAGGGCGTCTCCGTCGTCCGGGATCTGGATCCCGATCTGCCCGCCATCGACGCGGACAGGGGGCAGGTGCTCCAGGTGCTCACGAACCTCACCGTCAACGCCATGCAGGCGATGCCGGGCGGCGGCACGCTCACGATCCGCACGCGGCGCCGGGAGCGCGAGGTGGCGATGATCGTGCAGGACGACGGCGTCGGCATGACAAAGGAGAACGTGCGGAAGATCTTCGTGCCGTTTTTCACCACCAAGCCGGCCGACCAGGGGACCGGGCTCGGCCTCTCGGTGGTCCACGGCATCGTCGCGGCCCACGGCGGAACGATCGAGGTCCGGAGCGAGGCCGGCGCCGGCGCCGCATTCGAAGTGCGGCTTCCACTCGAGAGGGAACCATGACCCGACAACAGGACAAGGAACGCATTCTCGTCGTCGACGACTCGCCGGCGACGATCGAGGTCATCCAGCGCAACCTGAGGTCGCGCGGCTACACGGTGATCACGGCGAGCTGCGCGGCCGAGGCCGTCGAGACGCTCCGGGGCTCCGCGATCGACCTCGTCATCACGGACTACCGCATGCCCGGGCAGAGCGGCATGGAGCTCGTGCGGCACATCCGCGAGAACCACGCGGACGTCGAGGTGATGATGATCACCGGCTACGCGACGGTGGAGGGGGCGGTGGAGGCGGTCAAGGGCGGCGCCGAGGAGTACCTCCCGAAGCCGTTCACCGCCGACGAGCTGTTCGCCGCGGTCTCGCGGGCGCTCGACAAGCTGCAGGTCCGCAGGGCCGCGCGCTCACGCACGCTCACCACTCCGAGATCCCCCCACGGGATCATCGGCGAGTCGGAGGCGATGCAGCAAATCTATCGCATGATCGCGAAGACCGCGCGGTCGTCGGCCACGGTGCTCATCACCGGCGAGAGCGGCACCGGCAAGGAGCTGATCGCGCGCGCCATCCACTACGGCGGGCCGCGCGCCGCGTCGTCGTTCGTGGCGGTGAACTGCGGCGGCATCCCCGAGGGGCTCCTGGAGAGCGAGCTGTTCGGCTACGTCAAGGGCGCGTTCACGGGCGCCATCGAGACGCGCGCCGGCTTCTTCCAGGCCGCGGACGGCGGCACCATCTTCCTCGACGAGGTCGGCGAGACGAGCCTCGCGATGCAGGTCAAGCTCCTGCGCGTGCTCCAGGACAAGGAGGTCTGCATGGTCGGATCGACCCGCGCGCAGCCGGTGGACGCGCGGATCCTCGCCGCGACCAACAAGGACCTCGCCGCGATGGGGCAAAGGGGGCTCTTCCGCGAGGACCTCTACTACCGGCTCAACGTCGTGTCGATCGAGTTGCCGCCGCTTCGCGAGCGCGGCGACGACGTGCTCCTGCTCACCAACCACTTCATCGCCAAGTACGCCGCCGACGCGGAGCGGCCGGTGCCGCGCTTCACGGACGCGGCGCTGAACCTCCTGCGCCGCAACCACTGGTCGGGCAACGTCCGCGCACTCGAGAACGTGATCCAGAACCTGCTGGTCATGGCAGACGGCGACGTCATCGACGTCCCGGACTTCCCGCCGCTCATGCGCTGCGCGGGCTTCCGCGAGAGCGGCCTCGACCGCAGCCTCGCCGAGGTCGAGGCGGAGCACATCCGCGGCGTCCTCGCCTCGGTGGACGGCAACAAGACCCGCGCCGCCGAGATCCTCGGCATCGACCGCAAGACGCTGCGCGAAAAGCTGCGGCGGTAGGCGGGGAGTTTCCACCCGGCCGGGCGGATTTCCCCGCGACGGCGGCGGCCCGAGCTGGCCCCCGCGCACCTGTCGAGCCCGATTTCACTCGCTTTCCCCGCACTCGCCGCGGCAAAGGCGGCGTGGCACGGCGCTTGCTCATACCCCGCGCGGCAGAGGCGCCCGGGCGGGCGCCGGACGCCACGGAGACGGCGATGAGCACGGCGCTGCGGCCGAAAGGGGAGCTCTGCGGGAGTTGCGTGTACGCGGCGGACTGCGCCCTGCGCAAGCGCAGCGAGGGGCCGGTGCTCTGCTGCGACAGCTACCTCGGCCCGGGGGCGGAGAGCCGCGGCGCGCCGCCGGCTCCGGAGGCGATGGCCGTGTCGAACGCGAGGCGGCAGGCCGCGGGGCTCTGCGGCACGTGCGCGGACAGGGACAAGTGCAAGCGCCGCTATGTCGAAGGCGGCGTGTTTCGTTGCGCCGACTACCGCTAGGAGGCGGCGGCCGGCAGTTCGGACCGGAGCTCGGCCCGGGCGGGAAAGGAAGGTACACATCATGGCCAGCAGTTCATTCAACCCGTTCGAGATGGCACAGCGGCAGTTCGACAAGGTAGCCGACCTTCTCGACCTTGATGCGGCGACGCGCAGCATCCTCAGGGAGCCGATGCGGGAGTTCGGTTTCAGCATCCCGGTCAAGATGGACGACGGAACGACCCGCGTGTTTCGCGGCTTCCGCGTGCAGCACAACGACGCCCGCGGCCCGTGCAAGGGCGGCATCCGCTTCCACCCGCAGGAGACCCACGACACCGTGCGCGCGCTCTCGATGTGGATGACGTGGAAGTGCGCGGTCGTCGACATCCCGCTCGGCGGCGGCAAGGGCGGCGTCGTGTGCGATCCGCACGATCTCAGCCAGGGCGAGCAGGAGCGGCTGTGCCGCGGCTGGATCCGGCAGATGGCGAAGAACGTCGGGCCGCTCGTCGACATCCCGGCGCCGGACGTCATGACGAACGCCCAGCACATGCTGTGGATGCTCGACGAGTTCGAGGCGATCCACGGCGCCAAGTACCCGGGCTTCATCACCGGCAAGCCGGTGGGCATGGGCGGCTCCCTCGGGCGCACCGAGGCGACCGGCTACGGCGTGATGTTCTGCGTGCGCGAGGCGCTCAAGCTGCTCGGGCTGCGCCCGGACCAGACGACCGCGTCGTTCCAGGGGTTCGGCAACGTGTCGCAGTACGCGATCCAGCTCTTCGAGCAGATGGGCGGCAAGGCGATGGCGGTCTCCTGCTGGGATCAGCACGACAAGGCGTCGTACACCTACCTCAAGAAGGGCGGGATCTCCCTGGAGGAGCTGCGGGGCATCGCGGACAAGTTCGGCGGCATCGACAAGGAGAAGGCGCGCAAGCTCGGCTACGAGCTCAAGCCGGGCGACGCCTGGATCGAGCAGGACGTCGACATCCTCGTCCCCGCGGCGCTCGAGAACCAGATCAACGCCCAGACGGTGGACAAGATCTCGAAACGCGTGAAGCTCCTCGCCGAGGGCGCGAACGGCCCGACCACCCCCGAGGCGGACGCGGTGATCGAGAAGCGGGGCATCTTCGTCGTCCCGGACTTCCTCGCGAACGCGGGCGGCGTGACCTGCAGCTACTTCGAGCAGGTGCAGTGCAACATGAACTACTTCTGGGACAAGGACGAGGTGCTCGGCAAGCTCGACCAGAAGATGACCGCCGCGTTCATCGCCGTGAGCGATCTCGCGAAGAAGAAGAAGATCTACATGCGCGACGCCGCCTACGTGATCGCGGTGAGCCGCGTGGCGAGCGCCTGCAAGGACCGCGGCTGGGTCTAGAGAGGTGGCGAGATGGGGGTGATCCGCGAATTCGACCGCCGGTTCCTGAAGGCGGAGAACGAGCTGACGCGCATCGGCGCCGGCGAGATCGGCGGCAAGGCGGCCGGCCTCGCCGGGATCGCGGACACCCTCTCGCGCCTCTTCCCCGCGGGCCGCTTCCCGGGGATCTCCGTCGCCATCCCGCACTGCACCGTGATCGGCACCGAGCACTTCGACGCCTTCCTCGCGGCGAACGGCCTCGGCGCCGACGCGGTGGTCGGCCTCCCGGACGCACGGATCGCCCACGAGTTCCAGGGCGGCGCCCTGCCGCCCCGGCTCGTCGGCGATCTGCGCGCCCTCGCGGAGGAGGTGCGCTCTCCGCTCGCGGTGCGCTCCTCGAGCGCGCTGGAGGACGCTATCTTCCGGCCGTTCGCCGGCGTCTACGCGACGAAGATGATCCCCAACAACCAGCCGCAGCCGGACGAGCGCTTCAAGCGGCTCGTCGAGGCTGTGAAGCTCGTCTGGGCGTCGACGTTCTTCGCGGACGCGCGGCGCTACCTCGCGACGGTGGACCGCGCGCCCGGGGACGAGAAGATGGCGGTGCTGGTCCAGGAGGTGGTCGGCCGCCGGTACGGCGATCGCTTCTACCCCGGCGTCGCCGGCGTCGCGCGCTCCCACAACTTCTACCCGAGCGGGGGGGCGGATCCCGCCGACGGCGTCGTCGACCTGGCGCTCGGGCTCGGGAAGACGATCGTCGACGGCGGCACGGTATGGAGCTACTCGCCGGCGCGTCCGACCGCGCCGCCGCCGTTCAACGGCGTCGCCGACATGATGAAGCACACGCAGACGGCGTTCTGGGCTGTGAACATGGGCAAGGCGCCCGCGTGGGATCCTATCCGCGAGGCCGAGCACCTTGTCCAGGGGCGCCTCGCCGACGCCGAGCTCGACGGCAGCCTGCACCTCCTGGCGTCGACCTACGACCCGCAGTCCGACAGGCTCGTGCCCGGGACCGGGCCGGACGGCCCCCGCGTGCTGAACTTCGCGCCGCTCCTGGACGGGTTCGACGTCCCGCTGAACGACGCCGTGCGCGCCCTGCTCGCGGCGTGCGAGGAGGCCCTCGGCGCCAAGGTCGAGATCGAGCTCGCCGTGGACCTGGACCCGCGCAGGGGGAAGCCCGCCCGCCTCGGCTTCCTCCAGGTGCGGCCGATGGTCGTGAGCGGCGGCCAGATCGAGGTGCCCGTCGAGCGCCTGGGCGGCGCGGACGTCGTCATCGCCTCGACCGACGCCCTCGGCAACGGAGCGCGGAGCGATCTCGAGGACATCGTCTACCTGAAGCCGGACGCGTTCGCGCCCAAGTTCTCCGCCGACGCCGCCATGGAGGTCGCGCTCATCAACGCCTCGCTGGCCGCCGAGCAGCGGCACTACCTGCTCGTCGGTTTCGGCCGTTGGGGAACGTCGGATCCGTGGCGCGGCGTGCCCGTGACCTGGGCGCAGATCGGGAACGCCCGCGCCGTCATCGAGGTCTGGAGGAAGGGGATGGAGACGGCGCTGAGCCAGGGCTCCCATTTCTTCCACAACGTCACGAGCTTCGAGGTACTCTACCTCTCCGTGCCGGAGAAGGCGGCGGAGCGCGTGGACTGGAAGTGGCTCTCGGAGCAGCCGCTCGTCCGGGAGACGCGGTTCGTGCGGCACGTGCGCCCGGCGCGCCCGGTCGAGGTCGCCGTCGACGGCCGCAGCCGCAGGGGGATGGTGGTGCGTCATGACGAATGAGAGCCGCCCGTCGAGGACGACGCGCGCCGTCGGCAGCCTGCTCAGCACCTTGCAGGAGCGGGCCAAGGGGCTCTCCTGCCTCTACGCCGTCGAAGAGATCCTGCGGGACGCGTCCAGCCCGCTCGGGGTGATTCTCGCTCGCATCATCCGCGCGATCCCCGACGGCTTCCACTACGCGGACGACTGCCAGGCCCGCATCGACTTCGAGGCGGAGGCGTACGAGACGCCCGGCTACCGGAGGGGCGCGCACGCGCTCGAGGCCGACATCGTGGTCCATGAAGCCGCCGTCGGCAGGCTGGAGGTCTCCTACCGGGAGGAGCACGCGCAGGCGGATCAGGGGCCGTTCCTCAAGGAGGAGGTCAAGCTCATCGAGACTGTCGCCGAGCGCATCGCCGACTACGTCCTCCACCAGCGCCTGCGCCGGATGTTCGAGGATCTCGTGGCGGAGCGGATCGGCTCCGGGCGCGAGGCGGCCAGCGAGTGGCGCATCGCGCTCGACCTCCTCAGGCGGACCGACCCGCGGCTCCTCGGCCGGGTCTCCAGGAAGATGATGAACCAGCTCTGCTGGCGCGGCGTGGCGGAGGCCAAGTCGCTCCTCAGGCGCTACGGCGAGGATCGGCGCGCGGGCGCGATGAACGGGGAGACCAACCAGCCCCGCCGCCGGACGTCACCCGAGAGCCTCGTCGTGCTGAGCGACGAGACGTTCCGCGTGGCGAGCGCGCACATGACGGACCTCGAGATCCTCGACGCGATCCAGGACTGGATCCACGAGGACAAGGCGAGCGCCCTGGTAAAGCCGATCACGGACGTCTACTCTCCCCTGAACGACGTCGCCGACGCGATCCGGCGCTTCAAGCACGAGGCGCCCGAGCAGCAGGAGCTGTCGCAGTCCTCGGACGCGAGCGTCCGCGTCGCGCTCATCTCCCGCTTCTTCAGCGGCGAGCTCCGGCTCATCAACGTCGTCAAGCCCTACGTCCGCATCGAGGACTTCTTCGAGCTCGTCGATCACATCGTCGCCGCGCCGCGGAGCCACGGGCGCCTCGGAGGAAAGAGCTCCGGGCTGTTCTTCGCGGAGCGCATCCTCTCCCGGGAGATCCGGAACACGCCCGGGATCGGGGACGTGCGCACGCCGAAGACCTGGTACCTGGCCTCGGACACGCTGCTCGACTTCCAGCACTACAACAACATCGACGACGTGTTCGAGCACAAGTACAAGTCCATCGATGAGGTGCGCCAAGAGTACCCGCACATCGTCCAGATCTTCAAGAACTCCCACTTCTCCATGGAGATCTCGAAGGGGCTCGCCCTCGCCCTCGACGACTTCGGCGAGAGGCCCCTCATCGTCCGCAGCTCGAGCCTGCTCGAGGATCGCTTCGACGCGGCGTTCTCCGGGAAGTACAAGAGCCTGTTCCTCGCGAACCAGGGCACGCGGAAGCAGCGCCTCGACGCGCTGAAGGACGCCATCGCCGAGGTGTACGCGTCGATCTTCGGCCCCGACCCCATCGAGTACCGCGCCGAGCGCGGCCTGCTCGACTTCAACGAGGAGATGGGGATCATGATCCAGGAGGTGGTCGGCACCCGCGTCGGGCACTACTACTTCCCGGCGTTCGCGGGGGTCGCCTTCAGCGCCAACGAGTTCCGCTGGTCGCCGCGGATCAAGCGCGAGGACGGCCTCATCCGGCTGGTGCCCGGGCTCGGCACGAGGGCCGTGGATCGCATCACCGAGGACTACCCGATCCTGATAGCGCCCGGACAGCCCAAGCTGCGCGTCAACGTCTCGACCGAGGAGATCATCCGCTACGCGCCGAAGAAGATCGACGTCATCGACCTCGAGAGCGGGCGCTTCGAGACCAAGGACCTAGCCGAGCTCCTCACCGAGTGCGAGGGCGACTACCCGGCCCTCACCAAGGTGATATCGGTGCTCAAGAACGATCGCCTGTCCGCGCCGTCGGCGCTCATGTCGGACTTCGCGAAGGATGATTTCGTCGTGACGTTCGACGGGCTCGTGAACCAGAGCGGGTTCATCAAGCAGATCGGCGTGATCCTGAATACCCTGCAGCGGGCGCTCGGCACGCCGGTGGACATCGAGTTCGCCTCGGACGGTGAGCACCTGTACCTCCTGCAGTGCCGCCCCCAGAGCCGCTCGCAGAACGTGGAGGCCGCGATCATCCCGGACGTGCCGAAGGAGAACGTGGTCTTCTCCGCGAGCCGCTACGTGTCCAACGGCCGTGTCCCGGACATCACGCACGTCGTGTACGTCGATCCCGAGGCGTACAACGCCCTCGAAGAACACGAGCAGCTCGTCGCGGTCGGGCAGGCGGTCGGCCGGCTCAACAAGCTCCTGCCCAAGCGGCAGTTCATCCTGATCGGGCCGGGGCGCTGGGGCAGCCGCGGCGATATCAAGCTCGGCGTGCGGGCGACGTACTCGGACATCAACAACACCGCGGTGCTCGTCGAGGTGGCGCGCAAGAAGGGCAACTACACGCCGGACCTGTCGTTCGGGACGCACTTCTTCCAGGATCTCGTCGAGGCGTCGATCCGGTACCTGCCGCTCTACCCGGACGACGAGGGTGTGCTCTTCAACGAGGAGTTCCTCAGCCGATCGCCGAACATCCTGGCGAACGTCCTGCCCGAATACGCGGGTCTCTCTCACGTCGTCCGCGTGATCGACGTCCCGGCGGCCACCGGCGGCAAGGTGCTGCGCATCCTCATGAACGCGGAGCGCGACCAGGCGCTCGCCTTCCTCGGCGAGCCCGCGTCGGCGGCGGACTACGAGCCGGACGTCTCGTCGCCCGTTCGCGACGGTGGCGGCGATCACTGGCGCTGGCGCCTCCGCATGGCAGAGCGGATCGGCCAGGCGCTCGACGCGCAGCGGTTCGGGGTCAGCGGTCTCTACGTCTTCGGAAGCACGAAGAACGCGACCGCCGGCCCGGCGAGCGACATCGACCTGCTCATCCACTTCGACGGCGACGAGGGGCAGCGGCGAGAGCTGACGACCTGGCTCGAGGGGTGGAGCGTCTGCCTCGCGGAGGCCAACTACCTGCGCACCGGGCAGACGAGCGACGGCCTGCTCGACGTGCACATCATCACCGACGCGGACATCGAGCGGCGTTCGAGCTTCGCCGTGAAGATCGGCGCCATCACGGACGCCGCGCGGGCGATCAAGATCGGGACCAAGTAGGGGAGAGGCTGGCCTCGCCCGCCGATCGCGAGGGCGCGGCAAGCGGCGCCCCTACAACAACTCCCGCGTGGCGTTGTCCAAATCCGCCGGATCGAACCGCACGAGCGCGAGCTCCGGGCCGTCGTGCGCCGCCGAGAGCATGTGGGTGCGGCCGATGGCGTCGCGCCAGGCTCCGGTGATCCGCGCCGACTCGTGGACGTGCCCGTGCAGCGTGAGGCGCGGCTGGCGCGACTCGATCAAGCGGCGGACGGCGATGCTCCCCACGTGGACGTCGAGCGGGACGCCGTCGATCATCCTGCCGTCGAGCGCGGCGCGGTCCAGCTTCGTCCCGTACGGCGGGGAGTGGAGGAGGAGCACCGCCTCTCCGAGCACGGCCTCCCCGACGAGCGCCTCGAGGTCGCCGGCGATCGTGCCGTAACGGACGTCGCTCTCCTCGGCCGGTCCGGAGCGGATCCCCTCTTCGGGCGAGATCGCGCCCGGATCCACGAAGCGCGAGACGTCGTACCGCTCGAAGTCCTTCAGGGCGAACGGCGACGGCGGCACGCAGGCATAGCCGAACACGGTGCGCCCCCCGACGGTCACCCCCTCGCCGTCGATGAGCTCGAGGACGCCGTCGAACGCGGACCCGCGCAGCTCCTCCACGGCCGCCGCCGGATCGTCGTTCCCCGGGATCGCGAGCACGCGGGGGTAGGCGTCGCCGAGCGCGCGGCGCAGCCCCGCGAGCCCGTCGGCGAGGAAGTCGACGAACGTCGGAGCCGAGAAGCCGGCCAGTCCCGGGAGCAGATCGCCCCCCAGAAGGACGGCACCCGGCGCCTCGCGCCCGATGGCGTCGAACAGCTTGCCGTACCGATCCTCCCGCCCGTGGAGATCGCTCGCGAAGAACCAGCGTTCCAAGATCACCTCGCACCGATGATAGCGCGTTTCGGTTACTAAAGCACCGCGAGCAGGCGCGCGAGCAGCCCTGTCGCGGCGGGCGCAGAGACCGTCCTGCAGCCGCAGCCGGATGAACCGGCGCCGTCGGATCCCGCATCGGCGTCGCCGTCGGTGTCCGAGTCCGAGTCCGAGTCACCACCGCCGTCGACCCCCGCGTCCTCGAGGCCGTCGAAGCCCGGGGTCGCGATCGAGTAGGCGTAGTCGCCGTCTTCGTCGTCCCAGTCCGCGAGGTTCGCGTCGTGATCCCCGTCGCCGAGGTTCGCCGCGGCGAGCACGACCATCGACCAGGCCGACGCGTCGTCGACCGTGACCTCCCCCGCCTGATCCGCGTCGAGAGCGAACGGGACGATCGTGGCCGCCCCCTCGGCCGGGACGAGGAAGAGGCTCGCGGCCCATGCCTTGGCCGGGTTGCCCGCGAAGGATATCGTCGCCTCCTGCGGCGAGGGCAGGCCCGCGGGATCGATCTCGACATACGACGCGCCGTACTCCGCGACGCCGTGCGCGGGCGCGGCGCCCTCGAGCGGCAGATCCGCGCTCACGAGCTCGGTGTCCCGCGCGACCTCGCTCCCGCCCCACTCGCCGGCCTCCCCGAGGTGCGCGCCGTCGTCGTCGTTGCCCACGAAGAACCGGTACTCGGTGAACAGGACGAACGCCTCGTCGAAGGACGAGCCCTGCGCCTCGAGCTCGGCGGCCATGGCGTCGAGGAACTCGGGCTGGTTCTCGACGTCGGCCTCGCACGTCGGCCCGGTCCACGAAGTGACGTTCCCGTCCTGCGCGGTCCGCGCCCAGATGGCCGGGAGGAGCGCGCCGTCGCCCGCGCCGTACACCTCGTCGAGGAACAGGAGGAAGAAGCCGCTGCCGTACGAATAGAACACGTCGGCCGTGGAGTAGGCGTCGAGCGAGTACCAGGGGTGGTTCTGGAACGCGGGCAGCTCGCTCATCAGCCAGTACATGTGGCCGCTCCCCATGACCACGACCTCGGTCGCCACCGCGAACATGTCGTACGCGGGGACCGGCGGCTCGATGCAATCGACCGCGTGCAGCGAGTTGTGGTTGAAGACGTGCACGACGCCCATCTGGAGCATCTCGTCGCTCGTGAGGTAGTCCGGGTTGACGTACGCCACCGTCGGGCAGTCGGTGATCGCCGTCTCCGCGTGGTTCGACTGGACCTCGTAGGCCGCCACTCCCGGCAGGGTGGGATCGAGCACGAGATCGAACCCCTCCTGGACGTCGTCCTCGGCTCCGACCAGCCGCAGGGGCGGGGCGAACCCGAGCCCGTCCACCTCCGCGGCCCACGCCGCCTCGGCCTCGGCCAGGACGCCGGCCGCGGCCCCGGCGGTGTCGTCGTCGTAGAACACGCGAATCGGGAGCGTCGCGGACTCGAGGTACGATCCGGGCGGCTCGGCGAGCGCGGACGCGCCGGCGGCGACGGCGATCAGCGCGGCGATGACGGAAAGCGGCTCTCTGGACATGGCTTACCCTCCCATACCCGGCCGGGCCGGCGCCTGTGGTGTCGCGAATCCCCAACCGGCGATATTTGCAGGAGTTGTGCCAGGACGCTCGGTCGAGCGGCCCTTCAGCGGCGTCGCGGCGGCCGCCTGCGCCGTCTCGCGCCGGTCTGCGCGGGCGCCTCGGCCTCGGCCTTCGCCTTCTTCGCGGCCTTCTCGGCGGCCAGCGCCTTGGCGTCCGCCTCGGCCTTCGCCTTGCGCTCGGCCTTCTCCCGGGAGCGCGCGCGATCCTCTGCCTTGCGCTTGCGGATCTCCGCGATCCTCTCGCCTATCGGGATCTCGAACCGCTCCTCGGGCCGCTTCGTGTAGTCGAAGCCGTCGACCTTCACCCGCGGCAGCCGCTTGCCCACGGCGCGCTCGATGGCGCGCAGGTCGCCCTCCTCCTCGGGAGCGACGAAGGTGAACGCGTCGCCCAGGGCGCCGGCCCGCGCGGTGCGCCCGACCCTGTGGATGTAGTCGTCCGGCACGTGGGGCACGTCGAAGTTGATGACGTGCGTGAGCCCCTCGACGTCGATGCCGCGCTGCGCGATGTCGGTCGCCACGAGCACCTTGATCCGCCCCTCCTTCAGCCCCTTGAGCGCCTCGGTCCGCTGCACCTGGGAGCGGTTTCCGTGGATGCGCACGGCGTCCACCCCGCGCCGCTCGAGGAACTCCGAGAGGCGGTTGGCCCGGTGCTTGGTCCGCGTGAACACGATCGCGCTCGTGACGGCGCCGCTTCGCAGGAGCGCGAGCAGGAGGTGCGTCTTCAGGTCCTGCGCGACGGGGTAGATCGATTGCCGGACCCCGACCGCGGGCAGCGACTTGCGCTCGATGTTGATGCGGACCGGGGCGTTGAGCATCTCCCGCGACAGGACGACGATCGGCTCGGGCAAAGTCGCCGAGAAGAACAGCGTCTGGCGCTTCCTCGGGATGTGGGCGAGCACGCGCCGGACGTCCGGGAGGAAGCCCATGTCCAGCATGCGATCCGCCTCGTCGAGGACGAGGATCTCGAGGGCGTCGAGCTTCGCGTACGGGTACTGGAAGTGGTCCAGGAGCCGCCCAGGCGTGGCGACGATGACGTCGACTCCGGCGCGGAACGCGCGCTCCTGCGGCCCGGCCCCGACCCCGCCGAACACCGCCGCGCACGTGATCTTCGTGTGGGCCGCCAGCGCGTCGAGGTGCTCGACGATCTGCGCCGCGAGCTCGCGGGTCGGCGTGACGATCAGCGCCCGCGTCGTGCCGCGGGGCCTGCCGAGCAAGTGGTGCAGGATCGGCAGCCCGAACGCCGCGGTCTTGCCGCTGCCGGTCATGGCGCACGCGAGCACGTCCTTGCCGGCCATGGCCGGCGGGATGGCGTCGATCTGGATGGGCGTGGGATCCGCGAAGCCGAGCGCCTCGACGCCGCGCAGGAGATTGGGATGCAGCTGGAATTCGGTGAACGTCATCGGCGGACCATGTCACGGAAACCGCGCGCCGGCCAGAATTGCGTGCGTTTTTCAGGTGGTTTTAGCGGGCTCGTCGGTCGGCGCGTCGCTCGGCTCGTCACTCGTCGCGTCGTCCGCGTCGTCGTCGCCGTCGGTGTCCGGCTGCCCGCTGGCCCGCTTCGCGAGGCGGCGAAGGCGCTTCTCCTCCGCCTTCTTGAGCCGTGCGATCTCCTTCTGCCGCTTCTCGCCCTTGTACGCTGCTCTGTTGACCATCGCGTCCTCCCGGGTCCCGACCTCGGAGGTCGGCGTCACGAAGATCCTTTTTCGCACGTCGGGAGAGGAAAAGCGAGGGTCGTTGTCGGCGGCGAGCGGGCGCGCCCGGCGCCAAGTGACGAGTGAGCGGTCCCGCCCCCCCGTCTGTCTCAGTCGCCGGCCTTGCGCAGGAGCGTGGCCTGCTCGGGGGTCATACGGCGACGCCCTCGCGGCGCACGTTGAGGATGAGCGGGCTGCGCTCGTCCGAATAGCGATCAGAGGAGACGAACACGCACGAAATGACGACGTCGTGCTCCAGGGAGAGCGCGGCGGTGATCGGCCCGACGCGCTGGATCTCCTCCCCGGCGTCGACCACCCCGCGGACCACTATCATGACGTCGATGTCGGAGCCGGGCGATGCGTCCTCCGCGAAAAAGTGTCAGAGTCATTTGGCGTCATTTGGCGTCATTTGGCGGGGGTCTGTCTCTTTGGTCGCCGAGCTCCGCGGCGAACAGGCTCCGGCCGCCCACGTGGATCCGGCACACGAGGAAGTCCATCCCGGTGACCGGGCGGTAGAGGTCGAAGGAGATCTCCAGCGGCCGCTGGCTGACCTCCAGAATCGCGGTGGCGCGGCCGGCACGGGTGGAGGTCTCGCCCTCGAAGCGCACCGAGTGGTCGGTGGCCTGCCGGAAGGGGATCTCCTTCAGAACGGCCCGGAAGCGTTCGGGGCTGACCTTGGCGCGGAATTCGTCGTCGGTGCAGCGGTAGGCCTTCTCGACCTCGCCGGCCCTGAGCGCGCGCACGAGCTCGTCCGCCTTGGCCGCGTGGAAGTCCACCTCGCGCACTCCCTTCAGGATCGCCGGCAGGCCGAAGAGGGCCGCGATCCCCCCGAGACACAGCACGGTTACCGCGACTTCGACGGCGATCCGCCGGGCCGATCGCCTGGGCTTCGCAGGTGTCTTCCCGTTTTCTGCGCGCTCGTCCATGGCCGGCATCCATGGAACACCGGGCAACCGGAGCCTGTCAACGGCGCGGGAGCGGAAGGCCGGATCACGGCGTTGCCTGTCTTGGAGAGCGGGACACCGCAATCCGCGAGCGCGTCCCAGAGCGCTCCGTCGCCGTTCGCGTTCATGTCGTCGATTCTTGACGCTGCGGCGCGGATCGGCAATCGGTGCGGCTGCGCAGTGCGTCTACGCTGCCGGGCGCAAAGAGACCAGCGCGGTTCGCCGACGGGGCGTTCGCGTCCGCAAGGTCTCTGAAAACACGCTCTCGTGGGGCTTGACACCCCATCTCAAAAAGTGAAATAGCAGTAACCGGTTCGTTTGTCCCCGGACGTGCCGGGCACGCAAGGAAGCGGTGCGCGGCCGACTCCGGAACAGAAACAGGAGAGTCGCATGAGCACCGAAGAAATCTACCAGAGAGTGGCCGAGCAGAACCCGAACCAGCCCGAGTTCCTCCAGGCGGTCCAGGAGGTGTTCGAGTCCTTGGCGCCGGTCATCGAGAAGCACCCCGAGTACCGCAAGGCCAAGATCCTCGAGCGGCTCGCGGAGCCGGAGCGCGTGATCCTGTTCCGCGTGCCGTGGGTCGACGACAAGGGCGAGGTCCAGATCAACAAGGGCTACCGGATCCAGATGAACAGCGCGATCGGCCCGTACAAGGGCGGCCTCCGGTTGCACCCGACGGTCAACCTCTCGATCCTCAAGTTCCTCGCCTTCGAGCAGGTGTTCAAGAACTCGCTCACGACGCTCCCGATGGGCGGCGGCAAGGGCGGCTCCAACTTCGATCCCAAGGGCAAGTCCGACCGCGAGGTGATGGCGTTCTGCCAGTCGTTCATGTCCGAGCTGTTCCGCCACATCGGCCAGTTCACGGACGTCCCGGCCGGCGACATCGGCGTGGGCGGCCGCGAGATCGGCTACCTGTTCGGCCAGTACAAGCGGCTCGCGCAGGAGTTCACCGGCGTGCTCACCGGCAAGGGGCTCAACTGGGGCGGCAGCCTCGTCCGGCCCGAGGCCACCGGCTACGGCAACGTGTACTTCGCCGAGGAGATGCTGAACACGCACAAGCAGTCGTTCAAGGGCAAGACCGTCCTCATCTCCGGCTCCGGCAACGTCGCGCAGTACGCGGTCCAGAAGGTCCAGGATCTCGGCGGCAAGGTGGTCACGCTGTCCGACTCCAGCGGCTTCATCCACGACGCTGAGGGGATCGACCGCGAGAAGCTGAAGTTCCTCATGGAGCTCAAGAACGTGAAGCGCGGCCGCATCAAGGAGTACTGCGACAAGTACCCGAAGGCGACCTACAAGCCGGTCGATCCGTCCGCCCACTACAACCCGTTGTGGGACATCAAGGCGGACGTCGCGCTGCCGTGCGCCACGCAGAACGAGATCAACGCCAAGGACGCGCAGAACCTCGTCAACAACGGCGTGAAGTGCGTCTCCGAAGGCGCGAACATGCCGACGATGCCCGACGGCGTGAAGATCTTCCTCGACGCCAAGATCCTTTTCGGACCCGGCAAGGCCGCGAACGCGGGCGGCGTGGCCACCTCCGGCCTCGAGATGTCGCAGAACAGCCTGCGCCTCTCCTGGACCCGCGAGGAGGTCGACGGGCGGCTCCACGGCATCATGAAGGCGATCCACAAGAGCTGCGTCGACGCGTCCGAGCGCTTCGGCACCCCGGGCAACTACGTCAACGGCGCCAACATCGCGGGCTTCCTCAAGGTCGCGAACGCCATGATGGACCAGGGCGTCTGCTGATCCCCTTCGACTGAACCGACCGCAGTCCTCGTCGTCCGGGGCGGATCCACGCCCCCAATCCGGGCCGGATGGCAGACGGCTCTTGTGCGCAGCACCGCGTTCCGCGTATCAAGAACATATGGGAGATCGCGCGATAGAGGCCGTCGTCCGCCGCCGCGAGCGGAAGGCGGTGGAGCTCGAGTCGCTGATGTCCTGGCGCGCC
The DNA here is from genome assembly GCA_023229365.1 of Pseudomonadota bacterium. Taxonomy (NCBI): domain Bacteria; kingdom Pseudomonadati; phylum Pseudomonadota; species Pseudomonadota bacterium. The sequence continues at coordinate 25,636 of JALNZK010000013.1, forward strand.
CAGCGCATCCTGATCGTGTCGAGCCTCTACGACGCGTTCACGTTCCAGGAGGACGGATCGCTCGTCGAGCGGCTCTTCTCGGAGTACCTCGAGCTCAACCTGCGCACGGTGCCGATCGTGCAGCGGGCGTCCGCCGCGCGGGAGGCGCTCGAGGTGCTCGGCCGGGAGCGGTTCGACCTCGTCATCTCGATGCTGCGCGTCGGCGACGCGGACGTCCGCGAGCTCGTGCGGTCGATCCGCGGGATCGATCCGGAGATCCCGGTCATGCTGCTCGCCGCCAACCCGCGCGAGCTCGCCGCGGTGGATCTCGCGGGCCCGCTCGACGGCGGGGAGCGCGTGTTCGTCTGGAACGGGGACGTCCGGCTGTTCCTCGCCATGATCAAGAGCTGCGAGGATCGGATGAACGTCGAGCACGACTCCCAGGTCGCCGACGTCCCGAGCCTGATCCTCGTGGAGGACAACGTCCGGTTCTACTCCGCGTACCTGCCGATGCTGTACACCGAGCTATTGGAGCACAGCCACGCGCTCATGGCCGACGGCCTGAACCACATGCAGCGGCTCCTCCGGATGCGGGCCCGCCCGAAGATCCTGCTCGCGACGACGTTCGAGGAGGGCGAGCGGCTGTTCCGCAGGTACCGCGATCACGTCATGGGCGTCATCGTCGACGCGAGCTTCCCGCGCGGCGGCCGGATCGACGACGACGCCGGCATCGAGTTCGCCCGGCTCGTGCGCGCGGAGGCGCCGGATCGGCCGATCCTCATGCAGTCGTCCGTCCCGGAGAACGCCGCGCGCATCGGCGAGCTCGGCGGGCTGTTCGTCAACAAGACGTCGCCGACGCTGCTCCTCGAACTGCGGAGGTTCCTGCGCGAGCAGTGCGGCTTCGCCGACTTCGTGTTCAGGCTCCCGGACGGCGCCATGATCGCCACCGCGAACGACCTGCGCACGCTGCAGGAGCGGATCGCCGAGGTGCCGGTCGAGTCGATCCTCTACCACGGCGCGCGCAACGACTTCTCGACGTGGCTCATGAACCGGACCGAGTTCGAGCTCGCGCGGGATCTCAGGCCGCAGCGCGTGGGGGACTTCGCCGCGCCCGAGGATCTGCGGCGGCACCTCATCGCGGCGCTCGAGCGGCACCGCGAGCGGTCGCGGGCCGGCGTGGTGGCGGAGTTCTCGAGCGCGACGTTCGAGGGCACGAGCGGCTTCGCGCGGATAGGCGTGGGCTCGCTGGGCGGCAAGGGGAGAGGGCTCGCGTTCGTGCACTCGCTCCTGCGGGACTACGAGATCGGAGAGCGGTTCCCCGACGTCGAGATCTTCGTCCCCCCGACGGCGGTGTTGGCGGCCGGCGCCTTCGACAGGTTCATGGCCGGGAACCGGCTCACCGAGGTCGCGCTCGGCGAGGCGAGCGACGACGAGATCGCGGGGAGGTTCGCCGCGGCCGCGCTGCCGGAGGAGACGCTGCGCGCGCTGCGGACCTTCCTCGCGAGGGTCCGCTACCCCCTCGCCGTGCGATCGTCGAGCCTGCTCGAGGACGGCTCGCACCAGCCGTTCGCCGGCGTGTACCAGACGTGCATGATCCCCAACAACGAGGGGGATCCCGAGGCGCGGCTCGAGCGGCTCTCGGCGGCGATCAAGCGGGTGTACGCGTCGACCTACTTCGCGGCGCCGAAGGCGTACCTCGCGGCAACCGGCAACCGGCCCGAAGAGGAGAAGATGGCGATCGTCATCCAGCAGCTTGTCGGCCGCCGGTACGGCGATCACCTCTACCCGCTCGTCGCGGGCGTCGCGAGATCGTACAACTTCTACCCGATGCCCGGGATGCGCTCCGAGGACGGCGTCGCCTCGGTCGTGCTCGGGCTCGGCAAGGCGGTCGTCGACGGCGGGCGGTGCGTCCGCTTCTCGCCGAGCCAACCGGACCGGCCGTACCAGTTCGCCACGCCGGAGGAGTCGCTGCGCACCGCCCCGAGCGCGCTCCTGGCCCTCGACATGAGCGCGGAGCCGTGGACGCGCTGCGCCGCGGCGGAGATCGACTCGAACATCGTCGAGCTCGACCTCGAGGCGGCCGAGCGGCACGGGACGCTGCACGCCGTCGGATCGGTCTACGATCCCGACAGCCACGCGGTGTACGACGGCATCTCGAGGCCGGGGCCGCGGCTCGTCACGCTCGCGGGCGTGCTCAAGGGCGGCGCCTTCCCGCTCGCGGAGGTGCTCTCGTTCCTGCTCGACGTCGGCAGCGCGGCGTTCTCGTGCCCGGTCGAGATCGAGTTCGCGGCGGATCTCAGGGCCAAGCGCGGCGAGAAGCATCAGCTCGGCTTCCTCCAGATCCGGCCGATGGTCGGCGGCGGAGCCGCGGGCAAGGTCCGCGTGGACGGCGCGAGCGCCGAGGACGCCGTCTGCCTGTCGCACCTCGCGCTCGGCGACGGCCGGGTCGGAGGCGTCGCGGATCTCGTCTACGTCCCGGCCGCGACGTTCGACCGGGGCAAGACCGTCCAGATCGCGCACGAGATCGGCACGCTCAACGGCCAGCTGGTCGCCGAGCGCAGGCCGTACGCGCTGATCGGGCCCGGGCGATGGGGCAGCGCGGATCGCTGGCTGGGCATCCCGGTGTCGTGGGCGCAGATCTCGGGCGCCGCGTGCATCGTGGAGACCGACATGCACGACATCAAGGTCGAGCCGTCGCAGGGGTCGCACTTCTTCCAGAACATGACCTCGCTCGGGATCGCGTACTTCACGGTCAACTTCGGCGGGGCGGGCGGGCACCTCGACATGCCGTGGCTCGACGCGCAGCCGGCCCGGACCGAGACCCCCTTCGTGCGGCACCTGCGGTTCGACTCGCCGCTCGAGATCGCGGTGGACGGGCGATCCAAGGCCGGCGTCGTCATGAAGCCCGGGCACCGCCTGGGAGGCTACGTTCCGGCGAAGTGATTCGCCTTGAGGGTCGCATGGCCCGCCGGTATGCTCTCGCTGAAATGCTGCGGCCATCCGTTCACACCTGCGCCCTCGCGCTGCTCCTCGCGACGAGCGCCGGCGCCGACCCCACGAACTACCAGAAGTACGTGATCGGCGAGCGAGCGCTCGGCATGGCGGGCGCGTACACCGCGGCCGCCGACGACTCGATGGCGATCTACTACAACCCGGGCGCGCTCCCGTTCGCCGACGCCTCGACGGTCTCCGGGAGCAAGAGCGTCTACGCCTCGGAACGCCGAATCATCCGCAACGGCTTCGTCCCGGACTTCGGCTCTTCGAAGGACGCCGTGGACCTGGACACGACGACGGACCTGTCCTGGCCCTCCACCCTGACGCTCATGATAGGCTTCGGGAAGAAGAAGCCGAACGGCGGCGGGGTGCGCCACGCGGTAGGCTTCGCGATGCTGGTGCCCGACCAGGAGGACTACCAGTTCCGGGCGAAGCACAAGGGAGAAGGCACCTTCCCCGAGACGCAGACGTACTACCTCTCGGAATCCTACCGCACCGTCTGGACCGGCGTGGCGTACGCCGTGAAGCCGATCCGGAACTGGGGGTTCGGCCTTTCCGGCTTCTTCTCGAACTACAAATACTCCAGGCGGTTCGACAACAACACCTTCAATCCCCCGTACGACACGTCGACCTGCAGCGCCGACGGTTGCGGCGATCTCGAGATCACGGAGTCCCTGCTCAGGATCAAGGTGAACTCCCTCATCTTCAGAGCCGGCGCGCTGTGGATGCCGGCCGAGAGATGGCGCGTGGGGCTCGCCGTGACCGCGCCGAGCATCTTCCTCAAGGATATCTCGCGCGGCTCGCTCGACCAGACGTTCGGTTACGCCTCGTCCACCGATCCGGCAGACGCCAGAACGAGGTTGTACTCCGACGACTACAAGCTCTCGGTCGCCAGGCATGATCCCGGATCCCTCCGCGCCGGTGCGGCCTACTCGATCCCGGACACCTTCACGGTGGACCTGGACGTCAGCTTCTACTTTCCCGTGTCCTATGATCGAATCAAGGGCGATCCCGTCGCGCGCCGCCACGAGTCCGATCCGAACGCGAGCCCGGAGTGGTTCGACAACGGCGTCGTGCACCAGGTCGTGCGCCGGCCGGTGGTCAACGCCAACCTGGGTACCGAGTTCCTCTTCAGTTACGGGATCATACTCCGCACCGGGATCTTCACGGACTTCGCGGCCGCCCCGGACGTCGTGATGAGCGAGCTGCCCCAGCTGAGCCGGGTGAACCGCCTCGGCGGCGCCATGTCCCTCGGGTACCGGGGCCACGATCTCGACATCACCGTCGGCGTGATCGGCACGCACGGCAAGGGCGAGGCGAGCGTCTTCCACCCGCTCGCCGCACGCAGGACCAACGATCCCCCGTTCCAGCCCGAGCTCTACTACGAGAGCTCCATCCTCGTCTTCATCGCCGGCGTGCAGAAGGCGTTCGCGATCAAGGCGAAGCAAATCCTGGACAGGATCGCCGATCGAACCGAGGACTAGGCGGGAGCCGCGCGCCTGCGCCGCCGCCCGAGGAACCCCTGCAGCCTCTCCATGTACACGTAGAAAACCGGCGTGACGAACAGCGTGAGCGACTGGGAGAACAGGAGCCCGCCGACCACCGCGAGCCCGAGCGGCGATCGCGCCTCGCCGCCGGCGCCGTAGCCCAGGGCGATGGGCATGGCGGCGGCCAGGGCGGCGACCGTGGTCATCATGATCGGCCGGAAGCGCACCATGCACGCCTCGTAGATCGCCTCCTCCGGCGCCAGCCCCTTTCCGCGCTGCGCCGCGATGGCGAAGTCGATCATCATGATGCCGTTCTTCTTGACGAGGCCTATCAGCATGATGATCCCGACGAACGCGTAGAGCGACAGCTCGGCGCCGAAGATCCACAGCGTGAGCACCGCGCCGAACCCGGCGAACGGCAGCGCCGACAGGATCGTGATCGGGTGGAAGAAGTTCTCGTACAGGATCCCCAGCACCATGTAGATGACCAGGATCGCGACGAGCAGCAGCGGCAGCATTCCACGGAAGGCCTCCTGGAACGCCTGCGCGGATCCCTGGAACTTGCCGTGCACGCCCTCGGGGAGCGTCTGCGCGGCGACCGCCTGCACCTCGTCGATCGCCTCGCCTATCGACACCCCGGGCTTCAGGTTGAACGAGATCGTGACGGCCGGGAGCTGCCCGAAGTGGTTGACGCTCAAGGGCCCGACGCCGCTCTCGAGCTTCGCCACCGACTCGAGCGGCACGAGCTCGCCCCTGGTCGAGCGGACGTGCAGCAGCTGGAGCGCGCTCGGATCGCGCTGGAGCTCGGGCAGCACCTCCAGGATCACCTGGTACTGGTTGTTCGGCGCCAGGATGGTAGTCACCTGCTGCGAGCCGTAGGCGAAGAGCAGCGCCCGCTCGATCTGGCTTGCGCTGACGCCGAGCGCGGTCGCCGCGTCGCGGTCGATGCGGACGCGCACCTCCGGGTTCTTGAGCTGCATGTCGCTGGACACGTCGGTGATCGCCGGTATCGCCCGCATCTTCTCGAGGAGCGCGCCGGCGCTGCCGTAGAGCTGCTCGATGTCCGGCGTCTGCAGCGTGAACTGGTACTGGCTCTTGCTCATCATCCCGCCGACGTTGATGGGTGGCGGGTTCTGCAGCATCGCCCGGATCCCCGGGATCCGCGAAAGCTTCGGGCGCAGCCGCGCGATCACCTCGTCGGTCGTCGACTTCCGCTCCGGGTAGTCCTTCAGCGAGACGAACATGCCGCCCGCGTTGCTGCCGCCGCGCATGCCGCCCGAGCCCGCGCGCGAGTTGAACCGCGAGACGTCCGGGTCCTGCTGGATGATCGCCGCCACCGCCTGCTGGAGCTTCGCGAGCGCCTCGAAGGAGATCCCCTCCTGCGCCTCCGTCGACACCGAGATGAGGCCGGCGTCCTCGCTCGGGATGAAGCCCTGTGGCATGACTCCGAACAAGTAGACCGTGCCGGCGAGCATCGCTGCCGCGACCAGCATCGACAGCCACTTGTTCCCCAGCGAGAACCGGAGCATCCGCCCGTACAGCCGGGAGAACGCCTGGAACAGGTTCTCGCTCCAGACGAAGATCCGGTGGTGGCGCACCTCCTTGGGCGGCTTGATGAACCGCGCGGCTAGCATCGGCGTGAGCGTGAGCGACACGACGCCCGAGACGAGCACCGCGACGCCGATCGTGACCGCGAACTCCCTAAACAGCCGCCCGACGATGCCGCCCATGAACAGCACCGGGATGAACACCGCGGCGAGCGACAGCGTCATCGACACGATCGTGAAGCCGACCTCCTTCGAGGCGTCGAGCGCCGCCTGCATCCGCGGCTTGCCCATCTCCATGTGCCGGAAGATGTTCTCGAGCATCACGATCGCGTCGTCGACCACGAAGCCGACCGCGAGCGTCAGCGCCATCATCGACAGGTTGTCGATGCTGAAGTCGAGCACGTACATGACCGAGAACGTGCCCACGACCGCGAGCGGCAGCGCCAGGCTCGGGATCACGGTGGCCGACACGTTTCGCAGGAACAGGAACACGACCATCACGACGAGCGCGAACGTCAGGAGGAGCGTGAACTGCATGTCGTCCGCCGACTTCCGGATCGAGACGCTGCGGTCGAACATCATCTCGAGCGACACCGACGCGGGCAGCTGCTCGCGGAAGGTCGGACGAGCGCCTGGATCGCGGCGGCCACGGCGACGGTGTTCGTCCCCGGCTGCTTCTGGATCGCGAGCATCACCGTGCGCCGCTGCGCGTCCTTGTCGCAGAACCAGGCGGCGGTCTTGTTGTTCTCGACGTCGTCCAGCACGCGGCCGAGCTGCTCGAGCCGCACCGGCGCGCCGTTGCGGTAGGCGACGATTAGCGGCCGGTACGCCGCCGCGTCGTCGAGCTGCCCGTCCGCGCGCACGGCGAACTGCTTGTCCGGGCCGTACAGGATGCCGGTGGGGAGGTTGGCGTTGCCGGTGTCGATGGCGCTCGCCACCTCGTCGATACCGATCCCGCGCGCGGCGAGCTCGCGCGGATCGACCTGCACGCGCACCGCGTACTTCTGCGAGCCGTACACCGACACCTGCGCGACGCCCTCGATCATCGAGATGCGCTGCGCGACGACCGTCTGGCCCCACTCGTCGAGCGAGGAGAGCGTCTGCGTGGGGCTCGTCAGGGCGTAGAAGAGGATCGGGGAGTCCGCCGGGTTCACCTTGCTGAACGACGGCGGCGTCGGCATCGCGGCCGGCAGCAGGCGCTGCGCGCGGGCGATGGCGGACTGCACGTCCTGCGCCGCGGCGTCGATGTCGCGCTCCAGGCTGAACTGCAGCGTGATCTGCGTCGAGCCCTGCTGGCTCACCGAGTTCATCGTGTCGATGCCGGCGATCGTGGTGAACTGCTTCTCGAGCGGCGTCGCCACCGAGGCCGCCATCGTCTCCGGGCTCGCGCCGGGCATGCTCGCCGACACGGAGATCGTCGGGAAGTCGACGTTCGGGATGTCGGCGACCGGGAGCTGCCGGTACGCCATGGCGCCGAAGAACAGCACGGCGATCATCACCAGCGCCGTCATCACCGGGCGCCGGATGAAGATGGCGGAGATGTTCATGGCTTGGGCGGGCCGCCCGGGGCGGCCGTCTTCTCGACGATCCGCGAGCCGGGCTTGAGCCGCAGCTGCCCGTCGGTGACCACGCGCTCGCCCGCCGCGAGCCCCTCCTCGACGATCGCGTCGTCGGCGTACGTCCGCGCCACCTCGACGAACCGGTCCTCCACCGTGCCGTCGGGCTTCGCTACGAACACGTAGGAGCCCTTCTGGCCGGTCTGCACGGCGCGCGCCGGCACGGTGATCGCCCCGGCCTGCACGCTCAGCGTGACCACGACGTTCACGAGCTGCCCGGGCCACAGGCGGCTCTCGGCGTTCTCGAACTCGGCCCAGAGCTTGATCGTCCCGGTCGCCTGATCCACGGCGTTGTCGACGAGCACGACCTTCCCGGTCGCCGGCGTCTCCTCGGCGCCGGGGACGAAGGCGTCGACCCGCGGGGCGGACGCGGCCATCTGCGCCGTGACGCGCGGGAGCTCGCGCTGCGGCAGGGCGAACACCACCTGGATCGGGTGGATCTGGTTGATCGTCACGAGCGGCGCGTCGCCGGCCTTCACGAGGTTCCCGAGGTCGACCAGGAGATCGCCGGTGCGGCCGTCGATCGGGCTGCGGAGGGTGCTGTAGTCGACCTTCAGCTTGGCGCTCCGGATCGCCGCCTGATCGGCGCGCAGCGCGGCGGCGAGCGCCTCGGCGGCGGCGCGGGCGCTCTCGTACTGCTCGGCCGAGACGAGCTTCTGGTCGTAGAGCGCCTTCTGCCGCGTCGCCTCCGCCTGAGCGTTCTCGTACTGGACGCGGTTTCGGGCGAGGTTCGCCTCGGTCAGCTGCTTCTCGGCCCGCGCCGGACGCGGATCGATGGTGAAGAGCAGATCGCCCTGGGCGACGTCCTGGCCCTTCTGGAAGTGGACCCCGACCAGCACGCCGCCGACCTGCGAGCGGATCGCCACGGTCGCGTTCGGCTCCACCGTGCCGAACGCCTCGATCTCCACCGGCACGTCCTTCTGCACGACCTCGGCGAGCAGCACCGGCGCCGGCGGCTCCGGTCCGCCGGGTCCGCCCGGCTTCCCGGCCGCGGCCTCGTCGGTGCCGGTGCAGCCGGCGAGCGGCGCGAGGAGGAGGAGGAGGAGGTCGGTGTGCGCCGGGGCTCTCATCGCGCTCAGGCTAGCGGCCGGGTGCCGTGGGATCAAGGGATTTGTCTCGACGGCGCTCACCACTGCGCGCGGTCCTCAAAGGTCATCTTGTGCTTCTTGGAGTAGGCCCGGCAGGCGGCGCGCGTCCTAAACAGCGTCGGGTGCTCCTCGAGCCCGGTCTTAAGCAGCTCGACATCCGCGAGCGCGGCCTTCACCCTCTCCAACCTCGCGCCCCGCTCGTCCGGTGGGCACGGAATCGAGCAGTCGACGGGCTCCGCGGCGGGCGGCAGGCGGACCGCGGTGCCGCCGGCCATGGCGCGGAAGAAGTGCCCGTCGTGCGACTCGGTCTCCACCCCGACCCGCTCGCGGTCCGCTCGTACTCGTTCTGGAAGCCGCAGACGACGGTCACGTAGCCGGCGAAGGAGATCGAATCGCCCGAGACGGTCTTCGTCCTGCCGCGAGTGACGGTCTTCAGGTGAATCGACCCGTCGAGCGAGGACTCGTTCCGCGTGAGCTCGAGCTTGCGGCAAGAACGATCATACACATCGATCGTCCCCTCGGGCGGGGCCCAGTCGAGCAGCCGATCGAGCAGGCCGTCGTCCTCCTCGAAAGGGCGCAGCCGGGCGCTCTCCTCCGGCAGCTCGGCGCGCAGCCACGCCAGCGCCTCGGCGAAGGTCATGGCCGGAACGGCAGGCGCCGGCGTCAGCTCGGCGCGCCCCGATACTTCGGTGTCAACGAGCGAAGCGTCGGCAAGCCCAGCGTCCAATTCGGCGTCAATCCCCTCGGGGACCGGTGTCCCGACCTGTACGGCGCGCGGCCCGCACGCTGCGAGCACCATCGAAAAGAGCAGGATCGCTCGCGCCATTCTCAGATGTCGCAGATGCCGGGGCTCGACATGCAGTCGACCATGCAGTTGCAGATCATCTCGCCCTCGCACGTGCCGCCCGTGCAGTCGGCGTCGTCCCAGCACTCGGCGAAGTCGGGGATCGCATGGCAGGTGTCGTCGGCGCCGAGCTCCATGCACTCGTAGCCCTCGCCGCACGTTTCCGGATCGCAACAGGTGCCGCCCACGGAGATGCACGTCCCGGGCGAGTCGGCGACGTAGCAGTCGTAGTCGCACGGGCAGACGTTGAAGCCGTGGCACAGCTCCCCGAAGTCGCAGTCGCCGGACGACCAGCACTGCCCGGCCGACGCCGGCGGCTCCTTGCAGACGCCGTCGGTCCCGATCCCCTGCGGGTAGACGCACTTCGCGGTGAGGCTCGCGCACGGGCAGTCCTCGTTGCAGCAGTACTCGGACACCTCTGAGCAGTCGGCATCGGTATCCGTGTCGGTGTCGGTGTCCGTGTCCGTGTCCGTGTCCGTGTCGGTGTCCGTGTCGGTGTCCGTATCGGTGTCCGAATCCGTATCCGAATCCGTGTCGGTGTCGACATCCGTGTCGGTGTCGGCATCCGTGTCCGTGTCGGTGTCCGTTTCCGTGTCGGAATCCACGTCCGTGTCCGTGTCGGCGCCGGCGTCGCCGCCGCTCCGGCTGTCCTCGGAGCAGGCGGGTAAGAGGACGAAAAGGACCGCAAGGACTATAAGGAGCACCTGTTTCTTCGTGTTTGTCATTTTCCCATCCTACCCCTGATCACGCGTTCCAGTCGATGCCGGCGAACAGGAAGCTCGGGCTCCCTTCCAGCGAACGCTTCATCGCGACGACGTACGGTGGGCGCACCTCGGCGCGCCACCGCGGGTAGCCGCCGCGCCAGACGTAGCGCACGAGCTCGCGGAACACCTCGTGCGTCATCTCCACGCCGTCGATCGAGACGCGGCCGGCGGCGCGACTCGCCGCGAACGAGAGGACGCCCCGGCGCGCGTACCTCCCGATCATCCCGGCGAGCTCGGCCTGCGTCGCGTCCCCCTCGGGCGCCTGTCGGAACTCCTCCGGAGCGACGGGAAACGGGTGGCGACGGTAGGTCTCGCCGATGAAGCCCGTGAAGCGGCGGCCGTGGATGGCGCCCATCAGGTCGCCCACATCCTCCGGGCGATCGATGGTCCACGCGCTCAACGCAGCCTCGATCTCGTCCGCGGCGTTCCCGGCGAGATCGATCAGGAAGGCGCAGAAGTCGGTCGCGAAGAAGAAGCGGTTGTCGAGCAGCAGCATGTCCGAGCGGATGTTGAAGAAGCCGAACGCGAACTCCCCGCGATTCGTCGATTCGAAGCCGAGCGGCATGATCGCCTCGTAGCACGGGATCGTCGGGCTTGTCACCGCGCCGCGAGCGCGTCGAGCACGTCGTCGACGTCGACCTTCCCCGTGGGCCCTTTGATATCCGCGTGCAGCTTGTGCCACGCGAGCCGGAACAGCGTATCGGCCCGAAGGCCGAGGAGCGCCGCCGCGGCGTGCTTCACGGGATCGCCGCCTTTCGCCTCCGCCGACGCGCGCCCGAGCGAGATCCCAAGCCCGAGATCGACCGCCGCGATCGCGGCCTCGAGCGCCTCGACGGGGCGCAGCCTCCCGCGCCGCGAGGCGATCCCGGCGGCGAGGACGTTGGCGAGGTACGCGAGCTCCTCGCTCCTCTCGGCGAACGCCGCCGGCTCGGTCTCGGCGAGGCGGCGCAGCGCGCGGACGAACAGCGGCTCCGTCCGCGCCCTCGGCGAGGCCTCGAGGAGCGGCCCCGCGTCCCCGGCGCGCAGCACGCCCTCGCTCCGGAGCAGCTCCACGAGATCGCTCGGCGCCGCGGCAGCGGCCGGGGCCGGACCGGCTCCCTCTCCCGCCGGCGCCCGCGCGAGCTCGCGGAAGTACGCCCGCGTCAGCGGATCGCGATCCGCCCGGAGATCCGGCGGCGCGGTCCGTGCGAGCTTCAGGAACGCCGCGGCCGCGGACGGCGCGACGTGGCCCTGCGCCGCCCTGCGATCCTCGCGCTCCGCGGCGACGTCCCCCTCGAGCATCTCCTCGGACGTGAGCACCTCGTAGAGGCCGCCGCTCTCCTCGATGTGCTCGGCGCTCATCGCCGCGCACCTCTCGAGCACGCGCGCGAGGGTGTCGTGTTGATCCCGATCGAGCGCGAGGATGGCAGAGAGCACGGCGTCCCAGCCGTCGTGGCGGCGAGACACGATCCTGTACTGATCGAGCTCCTCGCTCAGGCAGCCGGACAGCGCCTTGTCGATGCGGTCGACGTCGTCGCGATCGCAGCTCCCCGTCATCTCGGAGACGAGCGCGTCCATGTCGAGGACGAGCACCTGCCTGTGCAGGGCGAGGGTCACGAGCTCCTCGGGCAGCTCGGCGAGGCGCCGCGCGACGGGCTCGTCCCCGGCCTCGAGCAGGATCTCGAGCCACAGGGCGAAGCGCTCGGCGTCGAAGCGCTCCTCCTCGCCGGGCCGCTCGTTCCGCCACAGATCCTCGTCGAAGATCCGCTCGAGCTGCTCGACCGTGGCCATCGCCACGAGCTCACCCGAGTCCTCGAGCCCGATCCGCTCGATCAGCGCCCCGAGCGAGGCGGGCGAGAGGCGCCGCACCGCGTCGGGCAGATCCGGCGTGTCGAGGATCCTGTCGAGCAGGCGGCCGGAGGTCGTCCGCGAGAGCCGCGCGGGCATGCCGTCCATCCCCTCTCCCGCACCCCTTTTCATCAGAGAACACCCGTGTGCTCGAGGACGATCTTGACGCCGATGACGACGAGGACGCCGCCGGCGACGATCTCCGCGCGCCGCCCGAGACGCGAGGCGAAGCCGCCCGCGATCACCATGCCGACGAGCGTGAGCGCGGCGGCGGTCACGCCGATCAGCGAGACGGCGAACGGGATCGAGACCTTTGCGATGCCGAGCGTGAAGCCCACGGCGAGCGCGTCGATGCTCACCGCCAGCGACAGACCGACAAGCCTAAGGCCCCGCGTCGGATCTCCCGCCGACTCCCTTCCCCCGCCACCGCGCGCCGCGTTCCAGATCATGCGCCCGCCGATCACGGCGAGGAGCGCGAACGCCACCCAGTGGTCCCATCGCGATATCCACCGCTCGAGCGCGCAGCCCGCGAGCGCGCCTATGAGCGGCATGAGCGCCTGGAACAATCCGAAGTGGAACGACAGCCGGAACCGCTCGCGCCTGGTCCTGCGCGTGAGCCCCACCGCGACGCCTATCGAGAACGCGTCGACGGCGAGGGCCAGTGCGATGGCGGCGAGCTCGAAGAACGACAACGCGATCTCCCTCCGATCGATCTTCCATGACAGGTGCCGAGCCGCGGCGTCAACACCCAACCACCGCGAGCCTCTCCGTTGCCGCCCGAGCGCGCTCCGTCTATGCTGGCGTCATGATCCGGGGAGCTGTGCGCGCCGCCGCGATGACCGCGATCCTTACGGCGATCCCTTTCGCCTGCGACGCCGCCGGGAAGGAAGCTCCCGATCCCGTCACCGTCATGCCGGGCGACGCCCGCGTCATCTCCCACTCGACCTCCGCGTCGCGCAACGTCGGCGCGCTCTCCTACCAGGTGCTGCCGCGCGTCGCGCTCGGCACGGGCTGCGACTTCGCGTTCCTCGGGTTCCGGTTCGCGGGGCTCGAGCTGCGGGTCGGCATGTTCGGGCTCATCGAGGTCGAGACGCGGGACCCGGCTCCTGCGAACTTCATGAGCGTGCCGAGCGGTACGTACCTGTGGCGCGGCGTGCTCGGGTACTCGCTCGCGCTCTCCCTCGGCGAGATCGGCGAGCGGCTGGTCGGGCCGCGCGGCCAGCTCGAGTTTTCGGTCTCCTTCCGCCACGAGAGCGAGCACTACACGGGCACGCGTTCGGGGGGGCCGCCACTCTATCCGGAGGTGCCGAATGTCGGCGACTTCGTCATGCCGGACTTCGCGGTTCGCAAGGCGATCGGCCCTGTCGACCTCGAGCTGCGCTTCCAGGTCAAGGCGTTCCTCCCTTCGAGCCCCGACTACGCCTACTCCGCCGGCCCGGGCGCGGACCTCGTGCTGCGGTGGCGCGCGCACCGCCTGCTCCACCCGTTCCTCTCGTTCTTCGCCGAACGGCTGTTCGGCCGGTACGTCGGGCCGGTCGACGCGCGGCGCCAGATCCCGGACAACACCATGGTGCGCGGGCTCCTCGGCGTCATCATCCCGGGCGAGGCCGCCGACCTCATGCTCTTCGCGGCCGCGAGCCACGGCAACGGGAAGGGGCTGCTCGCGTTCGGAGAGTACGACACGATCGGCTGGGGGATCCGCGTCGGGTTCCTCAAGCGGTCGCCGTTCGAGGACGAAGGGGCCGCGGGGAACTAGAGCGTCGGGAGAATCGACAGGACGAGGTGGTTCTGGCCCGGGAAGAGCTCGAACTCCTCGGAACCGTCGTCGCTCTGCTTGGGCGCGTTGATGTAGACGACGTGCCAGGTATACTTGCCCGGCATGACCTTGTTCTCGAGGACCACGCCCTCCGCGTCCTTCGGGATCGTCGCGCCGTCGAGCAGATCGCCGGTGTCGTCCGTTCCTTCGAGCGACAGCTCGGCGACGTCGAAACCGAGGTCGTTCCGGATCACGAGCTGCGCGTCCTCGGCCGTCTCGCACCCCGCGGCGAACGACAGGGCGGCGACGGCGGCCGCGAGCGACATCTTCCAGGTGCGTTTTGTCATTGCTTTTGCGCCTCGCGATGGCAACCATGTTCCGGCCGCGCCGCGTGCGCGACCGCGGCCCCAATGTACAGAAACTCCACTCGGCGGAGCAAGGAAATCCCGTCGAGGCTCGAGAAGGAGAGAACCATGTCGAAGATCAAGCCGTTCCGCGCGCTCCGCCCCCTCCCCGAGAAGGCGAACGCCGTCGCGAGCCCGCCGTACGACGTGCTGAGCTCGGACGAGGCGCGGGTCATGGCCGCGGACAACCCGGTGAGCTTCCTCCACGTCACGAAGCCCGAGATCGACCTCGACGACCCGAAAATCGATCTGTACACGGACGCGGTGTACGCGAAGGCGGCCGAGAACATGCGGCGCCTCGTCGCGCAGGGCGTCATGATCCGGGACGAGTCGCCGAGCCTCTACCTCTACCAGCAGGAGATGCGGTTGGGCGACCGCAACCACGTGCAGGTCGGGCTCGTCGCCGGGGCGTGCTCGGAGGAGTACGAGAAGAACCTCATCAAGAAGCACGAGCTCACCCGCGCCGACAAGGAGAAGGACCGCACGCGCCACGTGGAGACGCTCGACGCCAACGCCGGGCCGGTGTTCCTCACGTACCGCGCGACGAGGTCGATCGACGCCATGGTGGACGCGGAGCGCGCGCAGGCGCCGCTCTACGACTTCGTCTCGCCGGACGGCATCCGCCACGTCGTCTGGGCGATCCGCGAGAGGCAGCGGATCGACGCGTTCACCGCCGCGTTCGCCGCGCTCCCGTGCCTGTACATCGCGGACGGGCACCACCGCTGCGCCTCGGGCGTCGCGATCGGCGCCAAGAGGCGCGCCGCCAACCCGTGCCACACGGGCGACGAGGAGTACGCGTACTTCCTCGCCGTGATGTTCCCGCACGATCAGCTCTACATCATGGACTACAACCGCGTCGTGAACGACCTCAACGGCCTGACCGAGGCCGCGTTCCTCGACAGGGTGCGCGAGAAGTTCGACGTCGCCGAGACGAAGGACAAGCGCCCGGCAAAGGCGACCGAGTTCGGCATGTTCCTCGGCGGCAAGTGGTACAGGCTCACCGCCAAGTCCGGGACGTTCGACGCGAGGAACCCGGTCGAGAGCCTCGACGTGTCGATCCTGCAGGCCAACCTGCTCGCGCCGATCCTCGGCATCGGCGATCCCAGGCGCGACAAGCGGATCGACTTCGTGGGCGGCATCCGAGGGCCGGAGGAGCTCGAGCGGCGCGTCACGCAAGGCGCGGCCGTGGCGTTCTCGATGTTCGCGACTTCGATGGAGCAGCTCATGGCGATCGCGGACGCGGGGCAGATCATGCCGCCCAAGTCCACGTGGTTCGAGCCGAAGCTCCGCTCCGGCCTCCTCGTCCGCCCGCTGGACTGAGCCGGGGCCGCCGGGCGGCGGTCAGTCCCCGTCCGGGAGGCAGACGACGACGATGTTCTCGATGTCGATGACGTACGGCGTCGCCGTGTGGCCCTCGGGGCACGGCGAGACCCACGCGCAGGGGATCTCGCAGAAGTAGTCCAACCCGTCGAAGATGCAGGCGCCGACGCCGGAGGCGATCTTCTCCTCGATCGTCTCGGCGGGATCGAGCTCCGCCATGTCGACCGCGCCGCAGACCGAGCCGCCGCCCGCACCGTAGCCGAACCCGTCGCCGCCGAGCTCGTCCGGGCAGCAGAGGCCGCCGAAGTCGCCCTCCCCCACGCAGGCGTTGTCGAGCCCCATGTCCAGGAGCGGCCCCGTGTTGCAGTAGCCGAGCCCCTCGCTCGCGTACGAGCAGACCGCCTCCGGATAGCCCTGATCGACGCAGTACGCGAGGTCGGCAAGCGCCGCGCAGATCTCGTCGTCCACGCAGACGAGCTCGTCTGAGCCGCACTCCCCGCCGCAGCAGGCCTCGTCGACGCCGCCGCAATCCGTGTCACCGTCCGTGTCCGCGTCCGTGTCCGAATCGGAGTCCGCGTCCGTGTCGGCGTCGCTGTCCGTGTCGGCGTCGCTGTCCGTGTCGGCGTCGCTGTCCGTGTCGGCGTCGCTGTCCGTGTCGGCCCCGGCCGTGCCGTCCCCTCCCGAGCACGCCCCATCTCCGAGCGCGAGCACCAGCAGGAGGAAGGCCGCCCATGTCGGTTTCATGTCGCACCCCCTATTCCCGTTTCGGACGTCGCGACGGTCTTCGAACCCCTGCGGAACTATATCACGATTGACCGGCGAACCCGCGTACCGCTATGATTTCACGCCGAAAAGAAAACCGCGCCGCGTTTCGCTGAAGCGGACGCCGAGGAGAGAAGATGTCGGGCCATAGCAAATGGAGCACGATCAAGCACAAGAAGGGTGCCGCGGACGCCAAGCGCGGCAAGGTCTTCACGAAGGTCATCAAGGAGATCACGACCGCCGCGCGCATCGGCGGCGGCGACCCGGGCGGCAACCCCCGCCTGCGCAAGGCGATCGACGAGGGCAAGGCCAACAACATGCCGGCCGACAACATCGACCGCGCGATCAAGAAGGGCACCGGCGAGCTCGAGGGCGTCATCTATGAGGAGATCGTGTACGAAGGCTACGGCCCCGAGGGCGTCGCGGTCGTCCTCGAGGTGATGACCGACAACCGCAACCGCACGGTCGCGGACATCCGGCACCTCTTCACCCGGTACAACGGCAACCTCGGCCCTTCGGGCTGCGCGACGAGGATGTTCGATCGCGTGGGGCTGATCGAGATCGACAAGTCCAAGGCGACCGAGGAGCAGCTCATGGAGATCGCGCTCGAGGCCGGCGCGCAGGACATCCTCGAGGAGGAGACCGTCTTCGAGGTCATCACCCCGGTCGAGAGCTTCTTCGCCGTCTTCAAGGCGCTCGAGGCGGCCAAGATCGCGACCGAGAGCGCGGAGCTGACGCGCAGGCCGCAGCTGACGGTGAAGCTCGAGGGCAAGCCCGCCGAGACGATGCTCAAGCTCTACACGGCGCTCGAGGATCACGACGACGTCCAGCACCTCTACGCGAACTTCGACATCTCCGACGAGATCATGGAGAGCTTCTCCGCATGATCGTCATCGGGGTCGACCCCGGAACGATCCGCACCGGCTGGGGCGTCGTGCGGCGCGACGGGAACCGGATCACGCGGCTCGCCTCCGGGACGATCTTCCTCGACGACTCCCTCGAGGTGGAGGACCGGCTCGTGCCGCTCGAGGCCGCCGTCGACCGGATCCTGACCGAGCACGGTCCCGACGAGGCGGCGGTCGAGAGCCTGTTCTTCTCCAAGAACGCCCTGTCCGCGCTGAAGCTCGGTCACGCGCGCGGCGTCATCGTGCTCGCCCTCCGGCGCCGCGGCCTCCGCGTGGCGTCGTACCCGCCGGCGCTCGTCAAGCGCTCCATCGTCGGGGGCGGGCGCGCGGCCAAGGGCCAGGTGCAGCGCGTCGTGCAGGCGATCCTGAAGATGCCGGGGCTCCCGGCCGAGGACGAGGCCGACGCCCTGGCGATCGCCCTGTGCCACGCCAACGCCCCGCGGCGCTAGCTTTTTGCCTACATTTCCACCCCTGCCCGTGCTACTTGACTCGCGAGATGCCCGGCACCGGAAAGACGCCCGAGGAGCCGCCCGAGGAGCCGCTCACCCCTGCCCCGGATCCGGTTCCCTTGAGCGCGCGAAGCCGCTCGGCCGCCCAGAGGCGCGCGGTCTTCGCCTCCGGCGCCCTGCTCGCCGCGGTCTTGGGGTGCGCCGCCGGATTCTTCGCGGTGACATCGGGTCATGAAACAGGTTCAAAAGGCGACACCATCGGTCTGCAGTCCACGGCCGAGTGGCTGGGGATAACGACTCCGGACGGCGGGGCCGGCACCGTCGACACTGAACCGAACTCCTCGAAATCCGGAGGGTATTTCGACGCCAAGGGGTACGAAGCCGGCGGCGGGGACGGCGGCGCGGCGGGGCCCGCGGCGGCGGTCGCAAAGGAGAGCGGCGTGACCGAGACCGCCGACACCCGGATCCTGCGGGGCGAGGTCAGGACCGGCGTCGCCGTGATCAAGAGCCTCACGTCGCTCGGCCTCTCCGCCGTGGACGCGCAGCTCGTCATCAACGCGATGAGCGGGATCTTCGACTTCCGCCGCGCCAAGCCCGGGCAGAAGTTCGAGCTCTCCATCGACAAGAAGACGCGCCATCCGATTAAATTTCGCTATGAGGCTTCCCTGACCGACATCTACGTCGTGGACAGGACCGGGGACGGCTACAGGGCCCGCGCCGTGAAGGTGCCCACCGAGAAGCGGATCCGGACCTTCGGCGGGACGATCTCCAGGTCGCTGTACGCCGCGCTCGAGGAGCTCGGCGCGTTCCCGTCGCTGACCGGCAGCGTCGTCGACGTGCTGTCGACGCAGGTGGACTTCTACAAGGAGCAGCGGCCGGGCGACACCTTCCGCATCATCATCGAGGAAGAGAGCCTGAAGGGCACGTTCCTCGGCTACGGCCCGGTGCTCGCCATGGAGTACTCGGGCGTGAAGTCCGGGGTGCGGCGGTTCTTCCGCTTCCGGGCCGGCGACGACGACGCGACCTACTACGACGCCAAGGGGATCTCGGTGCCGCGGTC
Organism: Pseudomonadota bacterium; assembly: GCA_023229365.1. Classification (NCBI taxonomy): domain Bacteria; kingdom Pseudomonadati; phylum Pseudomonadota; species Pseudomonadota bacterium. The sequence continues at coordinate 44,438 of JALNZK010000013.1, forward strand.
CGAGATCCGGATCCCGCTCCACTACACGCGGATCTCCTCGCCGTTCGGCGTCCGCTTCCACCCGGTGCTCAAGCAGAAGAAGATGCACAACGGCGTCGACTTCGCCGCCCCCTCGGGCACGCCGGTGTGGGCGTGCGCCGACGGGGTCGTCTCCTTGGCCGCGCACGCCGGCGCCAACGGGAACCTCGTGTCGATCCAGCACGGCGACGGCCTGTCGTCGTACTACGCCCACCTCTCACGCTTCGCGGCGGGGCTCAGGCAGGGGGCGCCTGTCCGCGCGCGCCAGACGATCGGCTTCGTCGGCAACACGGGCCGCTCCACGGGCCCGCACCTCCACTTCGGCCTGAAGAAGAACGGCAAGTTCATCGATCCGCTGAAGTACAAGGTCCGCCCGGGCCGCCCCGCGCCCCCCAAGCACGCGGCCCAACTCGCCGCGGTGATCCGCGAGAGGAGCGCGATGCTCGATCGCGTGAAGATCGCCGCCCCGTCCGGTCCGCTCGAGAAGGTGCCCGACGCCGGCAGCGAGGTGCTCGGCGTCGAAGAGGACATGTAGGGGAGAGCCCGATCAGTTGCCGAGCTCTTCGGGACGCGCGTCGCGGACGCTGAGGATCTTCGCCTTGACGTGGATCGTCTTGCCGGCGAGCGGGTGGATCACGCGCACCTTGATGGCCTCGATCCGATCCTCGAGCACGACCATGTTGATAGTCTGGCTGTTGCCCGCGAGATCCGCCTCGAACATCGACCCCACGGCGACCTTCGCGTCCGCGGGGAGCCGGTTTCTGGGGATGTCGATGACCGGCCCCGACTCGACGGTGCCGAACGCCTTCTCCGGCGGGAGGTCGAACTCCTTCTCCTCGCCCTCTTCCATCCCCGCGATCTCCTCGTCGAGCCCCGGGATGACGCCGCTCTTCCCGTACAAGAACGCGAGCGGCGCGCCGCGGCCGGCGGACGATTCGATCATCTCACCCTTCTCCGTGGTGATCGTGTACTCCAGCGTTACCATCTTCCCCTGATCGACTTTCATCCTCGTCCTCCTTGGGCGCAGCCGCGCTGACTCAATCGGAAGAATGAGTGCAGAATATACCGCGGGCCGTCGGCCTTGCCAATACCGCTGATGATTGTGTAAGGTACCGAAAAACTGAATGGAATTCCCGCATGACACCGCTCGACAACCGTCCCCGCATCGCCGCCGCCGCTTCGGTTCTCGCGCCGCTCGTGATCGCGGCACTGCTCCTGTCGGTGGGGCTCGGGGAGTTCGGGCTGTGGGAGCCGCACGAGACCGCGCGCCTGCAGGCGGGGAAGGCGGCCGGCCCAGGGATGCCGTCGATAGGCGACGCGTTGGCGCGCCTCGGCGCGGGCTGGGACGGGCACGAGGAGAGCGGGGCGCGGCTGCCCTCCGCGGCGCTCGCCCTGCTCGCGGTCGCCGTGCTCGGCCTCGCGGCGCTCTCCCTGGCGGGACGCCGTGTCGCGTTCCTCGCGGCGATCACCTTCGTCGGCGCGCCGCTGTTCCTGCTCCACGGCCGCCAGGTCACGGGCGCCGCCCCGCTGCTCCTCGGGGAGACGCTCGCGTTCGCCGGCCTCGCGCTGCTGGCGTTCGGCGACGGTCGACGCGCGATCGCGGCGGGCGCGATCGCGGCGCTCGTGGGTCTCTTCGTCGCGACGTGGTGCGGCGGGACGCTCATGGGGGTCGCCGTCCCCGCCGCGACGATCTTCGTGGCGCTCGCGGGCGCCGGAGACGCGAGCCCCTCCGCCGCGCGCCGACGTGCGATGCTGATCGCGACCGTCGCGCTCTCGGCCGCCGGGGCCGCGGCGTTCGCGTTCGCGGTTGCGAGGGGCTGGGATGCGCCGCTGCTCACCGCCGGCCTCGCCGCGAAGCCCGCCTCGATCGACTGCGCCGCCACCGTCGGACAGCTCGCGTACGGGTGGTTCCCCTGGAGCGCCCTCTTGCCGCTCCTGTTCCTCCCGACGGACGACGCGGCCGAGGAGGACCCGCGGCGCCGTGCGATCCGGATCCTCGCCGTCGCCGGCATCGCGATAGGAGCGACGGCGCAGATCTTCTTCCGGTCCCGGCACGGATCGGCGCCGCTGTTCCTCGTCGTGCCGGTGGCCCTCGGCGCGGCGCTCGTCCTCGAGGATCTCGAGCGCACAGGCTCGCGCCGCCGCTTCGCCGCGGTGGTCGTCCTGGCGGCCGTCGGCGTCATGTTGCGCGACTTCGCGCAGGAGCCCGCCGCGATCCTCTCGGGCTACGGGTTCGCGCTCAAGGCTCCGGAGCCCTTCAAGCCGGCCGTCCACGCGGCGATCGCCGCGGCGCCGTTCGTCCTCCTCGTCGCCGCCGCCGGCTTCCTCCGCGGCGCCGACACCGGGCTGCGCGGCGCCCGCGTCCGCCTCCTCGCGACCGTCGCCGCGGCGGCGTTCGGCGGCTACGTGGCGCTCAACATGGTGCCGAGCCTCTCGGTGCACTTCTCGCCCAAGCACGTGCTCGAGTCGTACGACAGGTTCGCGAAGAAGGGCGAGCCGCTCGCGGTGTACGGATCGTCGACGCCGGTGCCGGGCGCCGAGGTGCTGTCCCGGGCCGACGAGCTCCTCGCGTGGCTATCGCGCCCGGCGCGCGTCTTCGCGCTGGTGCCGCCCCAGGAGCTGCCGCGCCTCGACAGCGAATATCGCGCCGCGCGCGGGGAGCACGTCTTCGTGCTCGACGCGTCGAGCTCCCGCCTCCTCCTCGCGACGAGCCTGCCCGCGGCGAAGGAGCGCAACGTGAACCCGATCGCGGAGCACGTGCGGTCGGAGCCGTTCCCGACGGCGCCGCGCAACGTGCGCGAGGTCGACTTCGAGGGCAAGCTGCGGCTCCTCGGGTGGGAGGTCGCGTCGAAGGCGGGGAAGGACGCCCTCCAGCAGGGGGCCGACTTCACGCTGACCACGTACTGGAGGTGCACGGCCGCGATCCCGCAGAGCTACAGCTTCTTCGTGCACATCGACGGCGCGGGCCCGCGCATCAACGGCGATCACACGCCGGTCGGCGGCGCCTACCCGACGCAGTACTGGAAAGAGGGCGACTACATCCGCGACGTCTTCAAGGGGCAGATCCCGGGCTACCAGAAGAAGGGCTCGTACACGATCAGAATGGGCTTGTTTCATGGCGACACCCGGCTGAAAGTGATCGGGGACCCGACCGCGGCGGAGAGCTCGGTGCCGCTCGGCAAGATCCGGCTCGAGTGAGGGGCGCATGGGAGAGGACGACACCAGGTCGTACGCCGAGAAGCGGAGGCAGCCTCGCCACGCCATCCGCGTGGACGTGAACTATAGGTTCGGCGACACCTACCTGTTCTCGCGGTCGAGCAACCTCTCTGAGATGGGCATCTTCCTCGCCACGCCGACGCCGCTCGCCCGCGGGACCCGGATCGAGCTCAGCTTCGCCGACCCCGCCGCCCCGGAGCCTATCCGCGTCGACGGCGAGGTGGTCTGGACGATCGAGGCGAAGCCGGGTGTCGAGCCCGGAATGGGCATCCGGTTCATCGATCCGACCCCGGCGGCGCGCGCGCGCGTCAAGGCGCTGATCCGGACGACGGCCTACCTCGAGTAGGCCGGACCCGCGATCAGGAGATATCTACCTTCTCGACGCTGCCCACCTCGCCCCCGAGGAACCTGCCCGCGACCTCGGCGAAGCTCGCCGGCAGGTCGGTGACGAAGCACTCGAGCGTCCCCTCGCCCGCGCCGCGCTCCGCGCCGCGCCGCGCGAGCTCGATGGCGACGTCCGAGGCCATCGCGTTGGCCGAGTCGACGATCGCCGCCGGGCTGCCCAGGGCGTCGAGCTCCCCGCGGATCGTCCCGGCGAGCAGCGGGTAGTGCGTGCACCCGAGGAGGAGGACGTCGATCCCCTCGCGCACGAGCGGCGTCACGTAGCGCCTCACCGCGAGCCGCGGCACCTCCCCCTCGAGCCACCCCTCCTCGGCGAGCGGGACGAGCAGCGGGGCGGCGTTCTGGAAGACGCGGCACCCCGGCGCCCGCGAGTCGATCTCCCGGGGGTAGGCGCCCGACCCGACCGTGCCGGCGGTCCCGATGACGCCGACCCTCCTGTTCCTGGTCGCGGTCGCGGCGGCGCGCGCGCCGGCCTTGATGACGCCGAGCACCGGCACCTCGATCCGCTGCCGCAGCGACGGCAGCGCGAGCGCGGTCGCCGTGTTGCAGGCGATGACCAGCATCTTGAGCCCGCGCGCCACGAGAAACCTGGAGCAGTTCCATGCATACCGCTCGATGGTCTCCGACGAGCGCGTGCCGTACGGGACGCGAGCGCTGTCGCCGAGGTAGACGATCCGCTCGTGGGGCAGCCGCTCGCGGATCGCGCGTACGACGGTCAGCCCGCCGAGCCCCGAGTCGAACACGCCGATCGGCAGGTCGCCGGCGCCGCCCGCGGTCACTTCCTCCCGCACGGTTCGCCTCCTGCGTCGTCGCGGCGAAGCTCCGCCTCCGCGAGGCCCGCCGCCGCGGCCATCACGCGCTTGAGCGGCACGCCGCGCTCCAGCGCCACGCGCTTGCAGTCCTCGAACTCCGGCGCCGCGTTCGCGCTGCCGTAGGGTCCGCGCGCCATCTTCACCCGCACCTTCCCGAACGGCGTCTCGACCTCGCGGATCTCGCGCCGCATCTCGATCCGCCCGACGGCGTGGTGGCGCAGCCCGATGGTCGGCGTCTCCGCGAGCACGAGGGCGCCGATCCTCTCGAGATCGGCCGCCCGCACGAGCGCGCCCAGCGCCATCGCCGGCCGCCCCTTCTTCATGTGGATCGGCGTGATCCACGCGTCGAGCGCCCCCTCGGCGAGGATCCGCTCGATCGCGTGCCCGGCGATCTCGCCGGTGACGTCGTCGATGTTCGCCTCGATGACCGCGCAGGAGTCGGGATCGTCCGCGAGCGCCGCCGTCGCCTCCCCGAGGATCGCGCGCAGCACGCCGGGGCGCCCCTCGTGACACCGCGCGCCGGCGCCGAGGCCGATCCGTACCGGGATCATCTTCGGGACCCGGCCGAAGCGGGCGGCGACGCTCCGCACGATCGCGGCCCCGGTCGGCGTCGTGAGCTCGGCCTCGACGTCGGTGCCCTCGACCGGGACGCCCCGCAGGATCTCGAGGGTCGCGGGCGCGGGCAGCGGCAAAACGCCGTGGCGCGTCTCGACGAAGCCGCAGCCGAGCGGCACCGGGCCGCACACGACCTCGGCGCCTAGGTGATCGAACGCGGCCGCGGCGCCCACGATGTCGACGATCGAGTCGACCGCGCCGACCTCGTGGAAGTGGACGTCGTCGACCGCCTCGCCGTGGATCTTCGCCTCCGCCTCGGCGCGCCGGCGGAAGATCCGCAGCGCGAGCTCGCGCGCGCCCGGCCCGATCGAGGAGCCGGCGATCATGTCGCGGATGTCGGCGTAGTGGCGGTGCGGCTGATGGCCCTCGGCGACGTCGACGAAGAACCGCGAGACGACCATCGACCGGCGGGTCTCGCGCTCGACTCGAATCGCGCAGCCCTCGAGCGGCAGCCTCGCGACCGCGCCCGAGACGACGTCGAGCGGGACGCCGAGATCGATCAGCGCCGAGACGATCATGTCGCCGGACAGCCCGGACGAGCAGTCGAGGTAGACGACGCGCGCCGTCATCGCGCCCTCCCGCCGACCCGGTTGACGAGCGACGCGGCGTAGCCCGCGCCGAAGCCGTTGTCGATGTTCACGACCGTGACCCCGGCCGAGCAGCTGCTCAGCATGCCGAGGAGCGCGGTCACGCCGCCGAAGCTCGCGCCGTAGCCTATCGAGGTCGGCACGGCGATCACGGGCGCCGCGACGAGCCCCGCGATCACGGACGGCAGCGCGCCCTCCATGCCGGCGACCACGACGATCACCGTCGCGCGCCGCAGGTCGTCGAGCCTGTGGAGCAGGCGGTGGACGCCGGCCACGCCGACGTCGTTGATGCGCACGACCTCGTTCCCGGCGAGGCGCGCCACGAGCGCGGCCTCCTCGGCGACCGGGGAGTCCGCCGTGCCGGCGGTGACGATCGCGACGGGCCCGGCGCCGCGCACCTGCACCTCCTGCCGCTCGAGCACGAGGCAGCGCGCCTCCTCGGCGTAGCGCATGGCGGGCAGCGCCGCGATCACGGCCGCGGCCTTGTCCGCGTCCACGCGGGTGACGAGCACGTTGCCGCCGGTCTTCGCGAGCTCGGCCGCGATGAGGGCGATCTGCGCCGCGCTCTTCGGCTCGCCGAGGACCACCTCGGGGAAGCCCGTGCGGATCGCGCGGTGGTGATCGACGACCGCGCCGCCGATGTCCGCGAACGGCAGCTTCGCGAGCGCCTCCACGGCGTCTTCGACCGAAGTCTCGCCCCGCTGCACGCCGTCCAGGAGATCTCTCAGCTTCTTCGGATCCATGGCGAGGTGTTCATATCACAATCGGAGAGGCGGGACGACAGGGAGGGAAAAGCTACCGGCGGACGTCCGCCCCGCTGCGAGCTCGCTTCTTCGCGGTCGCTCCTCGCTTCATCGGGGCTTTGTCGGTCGCCTCGAGCCGGTCTAGCAGGAACTCCGGCGCGAAGTCCGCGCCGTTCGGCCAGACGACCGTGCGCGTGTCCGGGCTCAGGGCGAGCGTCGCGAACACCTTCGGATCCGCCAGCGGCGCGAACACCGGGCCGTCGAGCTCGTCGGCGAGATCGATCACTCCGGCAGGACCGTGCGCGAACCGGATGTACACCTTGTGCCCGGTTCGGTGCTCGGCTTCGACGATGCGCGGGATCATTTGGCCTTCCTCCCTTTCCCCTACTCGAGCCCGTCGATCGGCTCGAGCGGCCTCTTCTCCAGCACTCGCCGCCAGTTCTCCTTGAGCTCGGCATGGTGCCGTTCGTACCACTCGACAACGAGAGCGAGCGCACGCTTCGGGAAGCGACCCTCGATCGTCCCGTCTCCGATCGCGACGGTGATCTCGTAGTCGCCGTAGAGCGCATGAAAATGCGCGGGCTCATGGTCGCGGAAGTACATGGCGATCACGATGCCATAGAAGCGCGATATCTCGGGCATGGCGCTTGCTCTCTCATTCGCCGCTCCGAGCGGCAACGGAAGAATATCACGCGCTCGGGGAGGTCGCCATGTGAAGAAAGCGGCGGCTGTCGGTCGCGAGGCGGGACGACGGGGCTGCCGCGCTGTCGCGCTGTCGCGCTGTCGCGCCGCCGGTTTCGGCGCGCGTCCGATCCGCTGGATCTGGCGAAACGGTCGGTTCGGTCAGATGTCGAGCGCGAGGACAAAAACGTCCTGATCTCCGGAATGCTCGTGCAACGGAGGCTGCCCCGCAGGTCCATCCCAGGAAGCAGAGGAGCAGCCAGACACATAAACGTTTTCGCCGCCGTTCACTGCGAGTGAGAGACCTTTGTCATCGCCGCTGGCCCCGTAGAACGCGTGCCATTGATATGCGCCGCTCGAATCCAATTCGAGAACGTAACTGTCCAGTTGCCCGGAATGCGCGTGCAGCGGGCTCTCTCCCGAAGGACCATCCCAGGAAACAGAAGAGGTGCCGGTCACGTAGATGTTTCCGCTGCCGTCCATCGCCAATGAGAGACCGGCGTCGAAGCCGCTCGCCCCAAAAAATGTGTGCCACTGGTACGCAGCGGTGTCCGTATCGGTGTCCGTGTCCGTATCGGTATCCGTATCCGTATCGGTATCCGTGTCCGTATCGGTGTCTGAGTCGGTGTCGGTATCGGTATCGGTATCGGTGTCTGAATCAGAGTCGGTGTCGGTGCCACCGGCGTCGTTGTCGTCGCTGTTGTCCTTCGGGTCCTTGGAGCAAGCAGAGACAAGGACAAAAAGGACGGCAAGGACGGCAAGGACGCGGGCCTGCGACGCCGAAGAGCATTCTGTTCTCGCGCTCATCCCGCACCCCCTGGGTCGAGTGATTGTACCCCGATCACTTCCACCCGCGCCTGTCCAATACGCGGACGAGGTCGTCCGCCGTCACCGCGCCGACGACGACATCGGCAATCGCGCCGTCCTCGTCGACGAGGTAGGTCGTGGGCACGACCGGCACGAGCCCGAGGTCGCTCGTCCCCTCGGCCACCGACCACTCGGCGAGGCCTATCGGGAACGGCAGCTCGCGGCTCTCCACGTACTCGTCGAGGAACGGCGCCTCGTTGGGCGCGATCGAGAGCACGACGAACCGCGTCTCCCCGGCCGCCCGCCTGTGCGCCTCGACGAGCTGATCGATGTACATCTCGCTCGTGATCTCGGAGATGCGCACGAGCGCGAGCACCGCCGGCCTGCCGCGCAGCTGCGCGAGCCGCAGCTCCTCCCCGCCCCGCGCGTAGGCGACGTCGACGGGTCCGTCCCGGTACGGCAGGGTCGGCGCGCGGGAGCCGCACGCCGAGAGCGCGATCGCGGCGGCGGCCGCGGCGAAGTGGAGGCGCCCGCTCAGCGGAGCCGCTCCAGGACGTGGAACCCGAACTCGGTCTCGACCACGCCGCTGCGCGCGCCGGGAGCGAGCGAGAACACGGCGGCCTCGAACCGCGGGGTCATCGTGCCCTCGGCGACGACGCCGAGATCGCCCCCCTCCGCCTTCGACGGGCAATCGGAGTACTTCGCCGCGACGCCTGCGAAGTCGTCGCCGCGCTTCAGCTTCTCGAGCACCTCCGCCGCGAGCGCCGCGGCGTCCTCCCGGCTCCGCGTCACGCCCGTCGGCGCGTTCCGGGCACCCTCGAACGCGACGAGCACGTGCCGGACGAACGCCTCCGGGAGGCGGCGGACGATCGTGAAGCCGTTCACCATCTCCAGAGGGCCGCCGATCTCCCCGGGCGCGAGCGAGAACGCCACCGCGTCGAGGGCCGGCGGGAAGAGCCCGCGGAACACGCGCCCCACGTAGCCGCCCCGCTCGCGGGTCAGGTGATCCGAGTGCTTCATCGCGACGTCCGAGAACGCCGCGCCCGGCGCGCGCGCCGCCGCGATCACCTCCCCGGCGACCTTCCGCGCCTCGTCGCGGCTCCGCGTGACCCCCGCGGGCGCGTTCTGGGCGCCCTGGAACGACACGACGATCATCGCCGCGAAGATCTCCTCGATCTTGTCGCGGCGGATGACGTGGAACCCCATGCCGCTCTCGACCGGCGGCGCCACCGCACCCTCGTCGAGGCCGGCGACGGTCTTCGCGATCGCGGGCAGCATCTTCGAAGCGGTGAACACGCCCAGCCGCCCGGCGTGGCCGCGCTCCGGCCCGTCCGAGTACCTGTCCGCGAGCGCGCCGAAATCCTCGCCCGCCCGGACCCGCGCGTACAGCCCCTCGGCGAGCGCCTTCGCCTCGTCCTTCGTGCGCGTCACCGCGGGAGCGGCCTTCTCGGCGCCGGCGTACGCGACGAGGATGTTGGACGCCGCCAAACGCTGGTTCGATCGCGGCGCGGGCTCGCCGCGCGGGCGCTCGGCCCGGTCGGCAGCCTCGTCGGCGCCGTCGGCGACGGCCGTGGCCGCGGTCTCCCGCTCCGGCGCGCGGGGCGCCTTGTCGTCCCCGCACGCGCAGAGGACCGCGCAGATCGCCAGCCAGCCTCCGTTTCGTCTCGCGCGCCGCATGTCAGGGCAGCCTCTGGATGACGTGGAAACCGAAATCGGTCTCCACGATGTCCGAGATCTGGTTCTCCTCGAGCGCGAACGCGGCCTTCTCGAACGGCGGAGCCATCTTGCCCTTCGCGAACGTCCCGAGATCCCCGCCCTTGCGCTTCCCGGACGGGCAGTCCGAGTGCTCCCGCGCGAGCGCGGCGAAGTCGGCGCCGTCCTTCAGCTTCTCGACGATCTCCCCGATGAGCGTGCGCGCCTCGTCCTCACTGCGCGTCACCGACGCGGGCTTCCGCTTGGAGCCCTGGTGCATGACGAGGATGTGCCGCGCGTGGATCTCCTCCACCTTCTGCCGCTTGATGAGGTGGTAGCCGAACGGCGTCTCGATAGGCTTCGAGATCTCGCCTGTCTCGAGCGCGCGCACGGCGTCGCTGAACGCCGGCGTCATGCGCCCGGCGGGGAAGATGCCGAGATCCCCGCCCTCCTCGACGCCCGACGGGCAGTCCGAGTGCTTGCGGGCGAGCCCGGCGAAGTCCGCCCCCTTCTCGAGCTTGGCGTACAGCTCCTCGGCGAGCGCGAGCGCCTCGGCCTTCGTCCGGGTGACACCCGGCTTCGGCCGCTCCGAGCCCGCGTGCATGATCAGGATGTGGGAGGCGGAGAGCTTCTCCAAAGGCGGAGCGACGGGCCTCGGCCCCCCGGTCTCCACCGAGGCGGAGCCCGACTTCGCCGCGGGTTTCGCCTGCAAAGGCTCGGCGACGGCCTTCTTCTCCGCGTCCGCGTCCGGCACGCCCTTCGATCCGCAGCCGAGCGCCGCGGCGAGCGCCGCAACCAACGTCATCGCACCGATTGCTCTCTTCATCACACGCTCCGTTTCGAGCCGCCGCCGCCTCGGCCGCGGGCGTGCTGAATATAGACACATTCCCGGGCGCTTTCCACCAACCTTGGCAACCGGCGCCGATTCGTCTAGCGTGCGGCCATGTGCGCGCACCCGTGGAACGAGCGCGTCGAACGGCTCTCGGCCGAGGGGCTCGAGCGGACGCCGCGCCTCGTGCTCGGCGCGACCGGGACCGAGGTCGCGACCGCCGACGGGACGAAGCTCCTGTTCTGCTCCAACGACTACCTCGGCCTCGCCGCCGATCCCCGCCTCGCCGCGGCCGCGAGCGCGGCGGCGTTCGAGCTCGGCGTCGGCTCCGGCGGATCGCGCGCCGTGAGCGGCAACCACGCGCCGCACGACGCGCTCGAGCGCAGGTGCGCTGGGTTCATGGGCACCGACGCCGCGGTGCTGTTCCCGAGCGGGTACCAGGCCAACGTCGGCGCCCTCTCGTCGCTCGTCGACGCGGGCGACGCGGTGTTCTCGGACGCGCGGAACCACGCGAGCATCATCGACGGCTGCCGCCTGTCGCGCGCCGCGGTGCGCGTCTACCGGCACGGAGACGCCGCGGAGCTCGCGCGCCTCCTCGACGAGACGCGCGTCCCGGGGCTGAAGCTCGTCGTGACCGAGGCGGTGTTCAGCATGGACGGCGACGCCGCGCCGCTCGAGGAGATCTCCCGCGCCGCGCGCCGGGCCGGCGCCGAGCTCTACGTGGACGAGGCGCACGCCTTCGGGGTGATGGGACCGGGCGGGCGGGGCCTCGCCGCGCGCGCCGGCCTCGCCGGGGAGACCGCCGTGCGCATGGCGACGTTCGGGAAGGCGATCGGCGTGGCCGGCGCGTTCGTCGCGTGCGGCGAGGCCCCGGCCCGCCTCCTCCGCTCGAGGGCGCGCAGCCTCCTGTACACGACGGGCGCACCGCCGTCCGTGGCCGCGGCGGCGCTCAGAGGTCTCGAGATCGCCGAGGCCGCCGACGACCGCCGCGCGGCGCTCGAGCGCAACGTGCGGCTCTACCGCGAACGCGCCGCGGCTTCGGGCGTGCCGGTCACCGGATCGACGTCCGCGATCCAGCCGGTCCCGATCGGCGGCTCCCGCAGGGCGATGGCCGTCTCCGACGCCCTCTGGCGGCGCGGCGTCTTCGTGCAGGGCATCCGGCCGCCGACCGTACCCGACGGGACCGCGCGGCTCCGGATCACGCTCTCGTCGTCGCACACGGAGGAGCAGATCGGGATCCTCGTCGACGCGCTCGCCGCGGCGCTCGCGGAGATCGGGGACGCGCCGTGAGGGGCTGCGTCTGCATCGCCGGCACCGGCACCGACGTCGGAAAGACGATCGTGACCCGCGCGCTCGCCCGCGCGTTCTCCCGGCGGGGCGTGCGGATCGCCGCGGTGAAGCCGGTCGAGAGCGGCGTCGCGCGGCGGCCGGGCGAGGCGCACCCGACGGACGCCGCCTCGCTCCGCGCGGCGGCGGGATCGAGCGCTCCGGACGGCGACGTCTGCGCGTACCTGCTCGACGTCCCGGTGTCGCCGCACCTCGCCGCGTCGATGCAGGGCGTCCGCATCGATCCCGCGCGCATCGCGGCGCTGCTCGAGCGCGCGTCGGCCGCGCACGATCTCGTCCTCGTGGAGGCGTCGGGCGGCCTCCTCGTGCCCCTCGCGGACGAGCTGCTCTACGCCGATCTCATCGCGAGGACGGGGATGCCGCTCGTTGTCGTGGCGCCGAACGCGCTCGGCGCGATCAACGCGACCCTGCTCACCCTGGAGGCGGCGCGCGCCCGGGGCATCGAGATCGTCGGCGTCGTGCTGAACGGCTCGCCGAAGGGGGACTTCGGCAACGCGGACGCGATCGCGCGCTTCGGGAGGACCCGGATCCTCGGCCTCTACCCGACCGTCGCGCCGCCGGAGGACGAGCGGCTCGCCGACGCGGCGGAGGCGCACCTCGACATCGACGCGATCGCCGCGTCCGCGCGGGGCTAGCGCTTGCTGTCGATCAGATAGCAGCAGAACTCGCCGTCCTGGCACTCGGGCTGACCCTCCAACGACTCGAGGGAAACGGTGTCCTCCGGGCACTCGCCGGAGAAGTACCCGCACAGCGACGACGGCCACCACCAGACGTAGGGATCGCAGGTCGCGTACGACGTCTCGGGGACGCAGCACACCCCGCTGCCGTCGCACAGTTCGTTCTCCGCGTCCTGCCAGGCGCACCCCTCGCACCCGCTCGCGGCGGATCGGCAGACGCCCTCGTACGCGAAGTCGCAGTAGGGCTCGTAGGTCTCGCCGTCCTCCATATAGACCACGACGCTGACGGCGCAGGGCACGGGATCGGTGTCGACGGTCTCGGAGTCGGTGTCGGTGTCGCCGTCGGAGTCCGAGTCTCCGCCGCCCCCGTCCGGCGCGCCGAGGATCGGATCGAGCGACCCGTCCCAGCACGACGCGGCGAGCGCGGCGAGGAGGATGGCGCCGCATCTGGATGGCAAAAAGGACATCGCGCCTCCTCCGAGAGAGCAAGTGACCCGTGCTTTCACGCGCGGGTCAGAAAAAGCTGAGCTCCACCTGGGCGAACGCCTCGATCATCGGCATCCCGAACGACGCGACGCGCTCTCCCGCGAAGCGCACGCGCACCTCGGGCATCACCGCGCCGACCGCCGCGCCCACCTCGAGGCGGAACCACCTGCCGACCACGACCCCGAGGCGCCCGGCCCCGCCCAGGTACCCGGCGAGCGCGGTCTCCTGATCGCCCACGTACTCCGCCGCGCCGACGCCCGCGGTCCAGACGACGACGCCGCCGGCGGCGATCCCCAGCGCGGGCCGCAGCGGCCCCCGGCGGACGAGCTCGTAGAACGCGCCGAGCCGGAACGTCGCGGCGTCGAAGGTCGCCCGGGCGTCGCGGGCTTCGAGATCGACGCCGAGCACGGTCACCCACGCGTCGGCGCGGAGCGTGAGCCACGGCACGAACCGCCCGTCGAACGCCAGGCGCACCGCGCCCCGGGGGCCGACGCCGCCCGGGGACCAGACGACGCCCGCCCCGAGGCCGAGCCCGAGCCGGCGATCGCGGGGCGGATCGGGCGGCTCCGGAGCGCCTGCCGGCGCCGCTCCAGGCGGTGCCCCGGCGGCATCAGATCCCGCGTCGTCCGCGGGACCCGCGTCCTCGCCGCCCTCGATCGGGACGGGCCCGGCCGCGCCGCGGCGAAGCGTCTCCTCGGAGACCAGCTTCAGCTCGAGCAGCCCGGCGAACACCGCCTCGGCCGCCTCGATCGCGACGTTCGTGGCCGACTCGCGGTCGGTCGCGTCCGGCAGCCGGATCTTCCTGTAGGTCGCCTCGCTCGCGCCGCTCCCCTGGGCCCACATCTCGAGCGAGCAGCCCGGCGAATCGCCGCCCCGGAACACGCGCAACGCGGCACCACGCCTTCCTTCGAGCCGCCCGGCGAGGCGCTCGCCTTCGCCGCCGGCGTCCCCGGCATCCCCGTCCGCTGTCTCGAGCTCCAGCGCGGTCGCGTCCAGCTCGTCGGCCAGCATCGCCTCCGCCTCCGGGCACGCCCGCTGCGGGCAGCACGACGCCATGCGGACGAGCACCACTTTCGGCGCCGGCGGTCGCGCGCCGGGGTCGCCCTGCGCGCCGCGGACGGGGACGAGGATCGCCGCCGAGAAGAGCGCGAGGAGCGCGCCGGCGCAGGCCGTGAGCAGGCGGGTCCGAAGGCTCGACGAGCGGTTATCGGGAGAGGATCGATTTGGCCAACACAGCAAACAGGCCGTCCTGATACCGGGACAGGTAACGCTCGGCGTAGCGCCGCGCGTCCTCCTGCGCACCCGACTTATCGCAGGCCTCCATCAATCTGCCAAGCGACTCTTCCGCGAGCGGGCCGTCGTTGGCCTCGCGCAGGTAGGTCTCGAACCAGCCCCGGGCGACCTCCGGGCTGCCACCCTCGTCGAGCTCGCCGCGGCCGAGGAGGAACGCGGCGGTGGCCGCGCGCGGCGTCCAGGAGAAGCGGGCGCGCACGGCGAGCAGGCAGCGGCGCGCGATGTCGCTCCTGTGGGCGAAGCGCGAGGCGTTGGAGAGATCCCACAGATCCTCGATGTCGAGCCGACCGAGCAGCGCGTCGATCCCCTCCGATTCGGCCGCCGCGATCGCCGCCGGGTAGTCGCGCTTCGCGTAGTGCGACTTCCAGCTCTCCGCCGGAGGCGCCTTCTTCTCGCGCGCCGGCGGGCGGGCCTTCGGGGCCCTCTCGGACGGGCCGGCGCCGCCCTCGATCGACTCGTCGGCCTCTCCGGCCGGCAGGGCCTTTGCGGGGGTCGCGTCGGCGATCGCCGCCTCGCCGCCCGCCCGCGCGCCGTCGTCCATCGCCTCGACCGCGACCCTTCCGCTCGGATCACCGGCGACGAGCCGCTTCCCGGCCGCGAGTCGGATCCCGTACTCGCTCAGGTGGCCGCCGCGCACGTGCACGACCCCGCGCGTGACCGACACCGCGAGCCGCGACGTCTCCCCGCTCCAGTCGACCGTGAACGCGGTGCCGAGCACCCGGATCTGGTACGGGCCGGCGTTCACCTCCCACGCCGTCTCGCCGTTCCGCCGGATGTCCGCGGACAGCTCGCCGCGGCTCATCTCCACGGTGACCTGCTCCGTGTTCGCGGACGCGATGCGCACCGCGGTGGCGCCGCCGAGATCGAGCCGGCTGCCGTTCCGGAAGCGGATCGGCACCGCCTCCCCGCGATCGCTCTGCACCCAGCTGCCCTCGGTCCCCGCGACCTGCTGCTCGCCGACCCAGAACTGGAGCGGCGCGGCGCCACGCGAGAGCAGCGCCGCCGCAACGATCGCCAGGAGCGCCACCGCCGCCGCCGCGACGAGGCCGGGCAGGACCCACGCCCGCTCGCCGCGCCGCGTCGCGTTCGTCCCCGACGCCGCCGCCAGGAAGGCGCGCCTCTGGACCGCCTTCCGCTCTTCAGGCGGCCCGTCCCCGAGCGCCTCCGCGATCCGCGCCCCGACCCGTTCCAGCTTGCCGGTGTCGTCAGTCATGGTTCATCTCCTCGATGAACGACTTCAGCACCGGATCCTTCGCCGCGCGCTTCAGGAACTCCTTGCGGGCGCGGCCGAGCCGGCGCTTGGCGGTCGACAGCGAATACCCCCCTGCCGCCGCCACCTCCCCCAACGAGCTGCCCTCGACGAAACGCAAAACGAAAATGACGTAGTCGTCCGCGCGCAGCTCGCGCAGCGCGGCGAAGAACCTCACGGCAAAAAGGTTGGCGTCCGGTTCGCCCGTGGGCGCGACGACCTCCGGCGGGGTGGCCATCGGGACGAGGATGCGGCGGTACTTCCGGCTGCGGATCTCCCGCCGCACGGTGTTCACAGCGATGCCGTTGATCCATTCTTCGAGAGACGAAGAGTTCTTCAGCTTGTGGATGCCGGTGAGGATGTGGAGAAACACCTGATGAACGACATCGTCGTGATCGGCGTCCGCGCCGAGCAGGCGCCAGACCTTGCCGTTCACCTTGTCGGCGAAGCGGTCGTAGAGCGCCGCCGCGGCCGCGGGGTCGTTCTTCCGGAGGCCCTCGACGATCTCCTCACACGTCGCCGCGCGCCTCGGGAACTGAACGACGCTCTCGCGAGCGCGCTCCTGGCTCTCCTGAACGGTCATCCGCACCCCTCTTCGCCCGCCCCCGGCGAGGGCCGCTTCATGCAGGCACATCACAACAGTGCCATGGCGTGCGAAATGAGGCCAGTGCGTACCCGAAGGAACCGGGCCCGCGCCCTCCCCGGGGCTCGAGGGGCGGGCTTTCGCGCCGATTTCTGCCTCGACCTGCGGTTTGAGTTGAATTTTTTTTATCCGCTGCTAGTATACCGCATTGCCGAAACGGCACCTGGGCGGCCCGGCATTTCCCCTGTCCCGAAAAGGGCGGGACGTTCATCGAGGTTTACTCTAGGTTCGGGCAAGACGGCTCCTGTGGCGAACATGGAGCCGAACGAGTGAGTCGGCGGTTTCCGAGAGCGTTCGGACCGCCTTAATGAGAGTCGGCCACGCCGGAAGGCGGCCGAAAAAACGCAGGAGGAAACATGGCGATTGCAGCGTTGATTCTCAGCATTGTCGGTCTCGTTCTTTGTTGGATTCCGATGGTCGGTTGGCTCGGCGTGGTGCTCGCGCTCGTCGGCCTGATCCTCGGCCTCCTGGCCTTCAAAAAGGGCAAGAAGGGGCTCGGAATCACGGCTCTCATCATCGGCGTCATCGGCCTCGGCGTGGGCCTCTACGTTCAGATCTCCACCATCATCGCCGTCCAGGAGGTCACCTCCCAGTTCGGCGACCTGAACGCGCAGCTCAACGACCCGGCGCTCCAGCAGCAGCTCAACGACGCCATGAACCAGGCGATGCAGCAGGTCCCGCCGCCGCCCGCCCCGCCCGCGCAGTGATCGGCGAAGGGCACCGCATCTTTTTCCACCACGACGTAATTTCAACCAGTTCGATCATCTAAATTCGTGTAGAATGACCGCGTCGACGGCGCGCGTCGATCCGACCGCGCCGCGGTGTTTCAAGGAGGCGCTCTCATGACACGTTTCGCTTTTCTGGTTTTGGCGACGATTTTCCTGGTGTCGGCCGTGGGCTGCGAGGGCGCCGGCCGCGGGTACGACACGGACGCCGACGCGGACGGCGACACCGATGGGGATACCGACACCGACGTCGATAGCGACACCGACAGCGACTCGGACAGCGACACCGAGTACGAGGGCCCGACCGGCACGATCCAGGGCATCGTCTGGGCACCCTCCGGGGAGTTCCCGATCTCGGGCGCGCTCGTGTACGTCACGGTCGGGAACGCCGAGCCCATCGAGGACAACGCGTACTGCTACGAGTGCGACGACATGACCGCCAAGAAGTGGACCCTCTCGGGCCCGGACGGCTCCTGGATCCTCGAGGGCATCCCGGCCGGCGACCGCAACCTCGTCACGCGCAAGGGCTTCTTCCAGAGGCAGCGCCAGATCACGGTGAACGGCGGCGACACGGTGCAGGACATCGCCGCGGAGATCACGACGCTCCCGGCCGCGAGCACCGACGACGGGCTCGACACGATCCCGAACTACGCCGTGCTGCTCAACAGCTGGGATCTGCCCCAGGACATGCTCGCGAAGATGGGCCTCGGACAGCTCACGTCCGCCGGGAACCTCGACACGTCGCAGCCGTACAGCTTCGACCTGTACAACGACTTCAGGACAGCACCGCGCTCGGCGACTCGTCGCTGATCTTCGCGAGCCAGACGGCGCTCAACTACTACCACATGGTGTTCTTCCCGTGCGTCTGCGCCCACCTCGAGCCGAACAGCTACCTGACCATGCTGCAGCAGTACGTCACCGATGGCGGGAAGATCTACGGCTCCTGCTACGCGGGGCAGTGGGTCGAGAAGCCGTTCCCGGATCTGATCACGTGGGACGGCGGGGACTCGGGCTACGTCTACGGGAACGTGGGCCCGTACAACACGACCGGCGTCATCCAGGATCCGGAGATGCGGGACTGGCTCGCGAACGTCGCGCCGGGCCAGGACCCGGACGCGTACACCTTCGACGAGGGCTGGATCAACATCGACGGGCTCACGGGCGGCGCGTACTCGGGGCACGGGCTCGAGGAGGACGGCTACATGGTCGTCCCGAAGGTCTGGGCCATGGACCTCGGGGCGCCTGGCTACAGCCAGGCCGGCGATCCGCTGACGGTCACGTTCAACTACGACTGCGGCAAGCTGTTCTACTCGACCTACCAGGTCGTCGAGAACGAGCCGTCCCCGAGCATCCGCCCCCAGGAGTGGGTGCTCATCTACCTCTTCTTCGAGGTCGGCGTGTGCGAGGGAGAGTACGAAGAGCCCGAATGATCGTGGGGACATCATCAAGGAGTTGACGGACATGACGCGTAAAATGGCTCTCCTGCTCCTCGCCGCGCTGACGGCGGCGGGCGCCGCCTGCAGCGGCACGGGCGAACGCGACGGGTACGGCAGCGATTCGGACGCGGACAGCGACACGGACGGGGACACCGACACCGAGTGGGACGGACCCACCGGGACGATCCAGGGCGTCGTCTACGCGCCGTCGGGGACGTTCCCGATCTCGGGCGCGCTCGTGTACATCACGGGCGGGAACGCCGCCGCGATCGAGGACAACGCGTACTGCTACGAGTGCGACGACATGACCTCCAAGAAGTGGACCCTCTCGGGCCCGGACGGCTCCTGGATCCTCGAGGGCGTCCCGGCCGGCGACCGCAACCTCGTCACGCGCAAGGGCTTCTTCCAGAGGCAGCGCCAGATCACGGTGAACGGCGGCGACGCGGTGCAGGACATCCCGGCCGAGATCACGACGCTCCCTTCCGCGCGCACCGACGACGGGCTCGACACGATCCCGAACTACGCCGTGCTGCTCAACGGGTGGGATCTGCCGGAGGACATGCTCGCGAAGATGGGGCTCGGCCAGCTGACCGGCGAGGGCCACCTCGACACGTCGCAACCGTACAGTTTCGACCTGTACAACGATCTCAGCACGGGCGACACCGCGCTCGGCGACTCGTCCATGCTGTTCACGAGCCAGGCGGCGATCGACCACTACCACATGGTCTTCTTCCCCTGCGTGTGCAGCCACCTCACGGCGGCCGACCACATCCCGATGCTGCAGAGCTACGTCTCGGGCGGCGGCAAGATCTACGGCTCGTGCTGGGCCGGGCAGTGGGTCGAGCAGCCGTTCCCGGATCTCATCACGTTCAAGGGCGGCGACTCCGGCACGTCGCCCGGCAACGTCGGCGCCTACAACACGGACGGCATCATCAACGACCCGGGCATGCGCGACTGGCTGGCGGTCGTGGCGCCGGGCCAGAACCTGGACAGCTACACCTTCGACGAGGGGTGGATCAACCTCGACGGGCTGACCACCGGCGCCTACGACGGCCACGGCCTCGAGGACGACGGGTACATGGTCGTGCCGAAGGTCTGGGTCACCGACCTCGGCGCGTACGGCTACAGCGAGGCCGGCGATCCGATGACGGTCACGTTCAACTACGACTGCGGCAAGCTGTTCTACTCGACCTACCAGGTCGTCGAGAGCGGCCCGGATCCCAACATCCGGCCACAGGAGTGGGTGCTCATCTACCTCTTCTTCGAGGTCGGCGTGTGCGAGGGAGAGTACGAAGAGCCGGAGTGATGACGATGACGACGACGACAAAATGGCCGCCTATCGCCCTGCTGCTCGCGATTGCGTCTCTCGTCGCCTGCGAGGGCTCCGACGGCGGGATCGGCGGCGGGGACGGCGACGCGGACGGTGACACGGATGCCGATTCGGACACCGATTCCGACTCCGACTCCGACTCCGATTCCGACTCCGACTCGGACGACACCGACATCGAGGGGAGCGGGACGCTGCAGGGCGTCGTGTGGGCCCCGTCCGGGACGTTCCCGATCTCGGGCGCGCTCGTCTACGTGACGAACGGCGACGCCGAGGTGATCGAGGACAACGCGTACTGCTACGAGTGCGACGACATGACCGGCAAGAAGTGGACGCTCTCCGGGCCGGACGGCTCGTGGGTGCTCGAGAACGTCGCGGCCGGCGAGCGCAACCTCGTCACGCGCAAGGGGTTCTTCCAGCGGCAGCGCCAGATCACCGTGACCGGCGAGCTCCAGGACGTCCCGGCCGAGGTGACGACCCTGCCCGTCGAGAGCAGCGGCGACGGGCTCGACACGATCCCGAACTACGCGGTCGTCCAGAGCGGGCCCGACTACCCGGAGGACCTGCCCGCGAAGATGGGGCTCGGCGAGCTGACCACGAGCGGCAGCCTCGACACCGCGCAGCCGTTCCAGTTCGATCTGTACGCCGAGAGCGGGTACCCGGACATCGGGCCCACGGAGCACATCTTCTCGTCCCAGGAGCACCTGAACCAGTACCACATGGTGTTCTTCCCGTGCATCAACAGCGGGATGCTCGCCTCGAACCACATCGAGCACCTGCAGACGTACGTCACCGCCGGCGGCAAGGTGTACTCCTCGTGCTGGGCCGGGCACTGGGTCGAGAAGCCGTTCCCGGACGTGATCGACTTCCACGGCGTCGACACGATCATCAGCCCCGGCGACGTCGGGTCGTACGAGACGCACGGCAGCGTCAACGACCCGGCGATGCGCGACTGGCTCGACGTGGTCGTCAACGACGCGGCGATCTCCGCGCCGCTCCTCACCGGCGAGACGCTCGACTGGTACCCGTTCTCCGGCGCCTGGATCCTCATCGACGCGCTGAACATGTCGACCTACCCCGGCCACGGCCTCGAGGAGGACGGCTTCGCCGTCGTGCCGCGCGTCTGGGCGACCGATCTCGAGGAGTACCCGACGCACCCGCTCACGCTGACCTTCAACTACGACTGCGGCAAGATCTTCTACTCGGCGTACCAGGTCGTGGAGTCCTCGACGTCGGCGCTCATCCGCCCGCAGGAGTGGGTGCTCGTCTACCTCTTCCTCGAGGTCGGCGTGTGCGAGGGAGAGTACGAAGAGCCGGAATGATTGCGATGGCTTCGACAGGCCAACACCATAAGGAGTTTTAACGATGAAAACCTTGACCAGCCTTCTCCTGCTCGTTCTCATCGCGCTCGCGGGCGCCGCCTCGTGCGAAGGCGCGGATCCCGTGGACGACGGCTCGGACGGTGACGCCGACGGCGACACCGACTCCGACACGGACACCGACAGCGACGGCGACACCGACTCCGACAGCGACACGGACTCCGACTCCGACGGCGACACGGACACCGACTCCGACTCCGACACGGACGAGGAGTGCGGCGAGGCCGACTACCTCGGAGACCCGCTCGCGATCCCGGACGGCGTCGGGGAGTCCTACGAGACCACGATGACCATCAACGGGTTCGGCGAAGGCGCGGTGCTCCCCACCATGGAGCAGTTCATTTCCGTCTGCGTGAACATGGAGCACTCCTGGATCCGCGACCTGCAGATCGAGCTGGTCCCGCCCGCGGGGGAGACGTTCAAGATCATCCTGAACGAGTTCCTCGGCCAGACGGGCAGCGAGGTCTATCTGGGCATCCCCGACGACACGGACGACTACGACCCGAACCCGGGCACCGGCTGGACGTACTGCTGGACCCCCTCGGCCGTGAACGAGCCGATGCTGGACTACGCCAACGCCCACCCGTTCATCGGCACCATGCCCGCGGGCGACTACCAGGCGAGCTCCGGCTTCAGCATGCTGGTCGGCAACCCGCTCAACGGCGCGTGGACGGTCCGCTGCACGGACGACTGGGGGATCGACAACGGCTACATCTTCTGGTGGACCATCGAGTTCGACCAGAGCCTCATCCCCGACTGCGACGACTGGATCATCGAGTAGATCCCGCCCGAGGCGAATCACCTACCGGATGTGGTCCTTCATGAAGATGTCGACCTCGGGGATGCCGCCCTGCATGATGAGGTAGCCGTCGATCGGCTCGCGGTCCGTGATCTCGTGGTTCACCGGCGCGAGCATCATCCGGCGCACCTCCTCCGGATCCTGCGTCTGGCCGAGCACCCAGCCGAGCTTCACGTACGCCACCTCGGGGAGCATGTTCTTGGCCGGCACCACGCCGAGCGCCATCATGTCGCGGCCGGTGTCGTACACGAACATCCCGACGTAGCCCCACAGGGTCTGCACCGTCATGAACAGGTGGATCCCCTTGTCGTGCGCCTTCTTGAGCGACGGGTAGAGCGGCTTGTTCACGTGCCCGAGGCCGGTGCCGGCGATGACGATCCCCTTGTACCCGTTGTCGATCATGGCATCGAGGACGTCCGGCTGCATGTTCGGGTAGTAGTACAGGATCGCGACGCGCTCCTCGAAGGCGTTGATGAGCCGCGGCTTGCGGCTCTTGTCGCGCGGCACGTAGTCGTCCGTGAGCATCTCCACGCGCCCGGGCCACACCCGCGCCATCGGCCGATCGCCTATCGTGCGGAACGTCGAGCGGTACGACGAGTGCATCTTCCGCACGCGCGTGCCGCGGTGGAGCAGATCGTACTCGTCCGAGGTGGGGCCGAACATGCACACCATCACCTCGGCCGCGGGTCCTATGGACGCCGCGGTCGCCGCGTTGCGCAGGTTGAGCGCCGCGTCCGACGACGGCCGGTCCGAGGAGCGCTGCGAGCCGACGATCACCACGGGCACGGGGAGATCCTGGCACATGAAGCTCAGCGCCGCGGAGGAGTAGTGCATCGTGTCGGTGCCGTGGCCGATGATGATGCCGTCCGCGCCGCCCTCGACCGCCTTGACGACCTCGGCGGCGGTGCCCATCCAGATCTCGGGGCCGATGTTCTCAGAGAACACGCCGTACAGCTTCTTGGTCGTCATGTTGCAGATGTCCGCGAGCTCGGGGACCGCGCCGAACAGCTCTCCCGGAGAGAACGCCGGGATGACCGCCCCCGTGCGGTAGTCGAGGCGGCTCGCGATCGTGCCGCCCGTGCCGAGCAGCGTCACGTTCTTCTTCACCGGATCGTACGGGAACTCCTTCTCCGGGATCTTGTAGTGCGCTTCCTTGACCTCCTTGGCGTTGATCTCCTCGACGTCCTCGACCCGGATCCCGACGTTGTACCCGGTCACCATCTTGAGCACGAGGTGCTGGTCGTCGTCCGTCTCCGAACGCGGCAGGATGATCCCCTTGAACGTCCCGCGCTTCGACGCGACGACGACGTCGCTCCAGACCGGCGCGTGGTTTGCCTCGAGCAGCGCCCGCGCCCTGCCCCGGTAGCCCTTGTACGCGTTGTCAGACATCTTGCCACTCTCCTCGCCGCGATCGTTCCCCCGGTCCGGGAGGAACTTTACCCCAACCGAGAGTAGTTGTGAAACGGCTCGTTTTCGTTAGACAATGCCCCGCATGAGGCTGTCGATCCCCCCCGCCCCCTCGGACTCCGGCGTCGCCGCCGGTCCGCGCCTGCCGATCCTGCTCGTGGGCAACCCCACCTCCCGCAGCGGCAAGGCCGCGGAGCGCATCGACGAGGCGCGCCTCCTCCTCGACGAGCTCGGGCTCGGGCACGAGTTCCGCGCGACGCTGCCGGATCGCGGGACGATCGGCCTGGTCGCCCGCGCCGTCGCGGAGGAGGGGTTCAAGACGATCGTCTACCTCGGCGGCGACGGCACGTTCAGCGAGGTCGCGAAGGGGATCCTGTCCTCCGGCCGCGCCGAGGAGGTCCTGCTCGGGATGCTGCCGTCGGGGACCGCCAACGATCAGGGCAAGTCGTTCGGCATCTCCTCCGCGCGCAAGGACCTCCGGCGCAACGTGGAGATCATCAGGAACGGCTTCACGACGCTCCTCGACGTCGGAGAGGTGACGTCGTTCACGGACGCGGGCGAGGTGTCCAACCGCGATCTGTTCTTCGACTCCCTGGGTTGGGGGCTCTCGGCCGCGATCCTCGCGTTCCGCAACCGGGAGCTGAGCATCGTGAAGAAGATGCCGGTCTGGCGGGAGATGTACCGCGACCAGGTGGTCTACGTCCGCGCCGCCGTGCAGCAGCTCGCGGTCAACCTGCTGACGCGCGACTGGTTCACCGCGGAGATCCGCGTCGACGGCGAGACGCGCACGCTGAACCGGATGACCGACGTCGTGATCAGCAACACGGCGCTCTACGCCGGCGAGTGGATCATCGACCCGGAGAGCCGGCACGACGACGGCCTCTTCGAGGTCGCGCTGTTCCAGGGCGCGAGCGACTGGACGAGCAAGCTGATCGTCCACCACAAGAAGGTCCCGCTGACCGAGGAGATGCTGAACCGGTTCGGCGTGTCGCACACCCCGCACCTGCGCGGCAGGGAGATCGAGGTCCAGTTCTTCCGCCCCAACAAGGACAAGCGGCTGCCGGCCCAGCTGGACGGGGACGAGTACCCGCCCGCCGATCACTTCCTCGTGAAGGTCCTGCGGCGGCGCCTGCGGATCATCATACCGGAAAGGTACCACTGGATCTGACGATCGCGACGATCGGGGAAGGTCATCCGATGGAAGAGAGCTCCAACAGACGAGCGAAGTACCGGCGGTTCGACGACAGGCGGGTCGCGGTCATGCTCGCCCTCCACGAGGTGCTTTTCGACAACCCGCCAGGGCGCGAGCGCGACGAGCTGCTCCTCGAGAAGATCCGCGACGACTTCTACGTCAACCGCGCCGAGCTGCTGCGCTTCGACGTCCCCGAGCCGGGGGCGCCTCCCCGGCTGTGCGCGGCCGCCGGCGTGCTCGGCTCGGCGCCCGGGGAACGCGCGTTCGACGGGCCCGGTGCCGCGATCCTCTTCGATCTGCAGCGCGGGAACGCGGGCGCGCTCACCCTGACGCGGTTCAGGCGCCCCTCCCAGTTCGAGACCGAGACGTGGACGCGCCTCTGGGACGTCGAGCTCGGCCCCGCCGTGACGGCGCTCCTCTCCGTGGAGCTCGTCGTCGAGCGCGCGCCGAAGTCGTTCATCTGGCTGCTCCTCGAGAACGACTCGCGGGAGTGGGGAAGCCACGATCGCCAGCTCGCCGAGGAGGCCGCGCGGCTCCTCGGCCGCGCCGCGGACAGGGCGCCGGTGTGAGCGGAGGATGCGGCCCGGCACGCGCGCCGTCGTGCTCTTCGCGTCGCTCCTCGGCGCGGGCCCGTCCGCCTGCGGCGCCCACCGCGAGGTGACCCGCCTCGATCCCGTCCACGTGACCGCCGCGAGGGACGGCGAGCGCGTGACAGTCGACGCCTACGACGCGCGGGAGCTCTTCGTCCGGGCGTCCGCGGCGCTGCGCGCCGAGTCGTACGAGGAGGCCACGCGCCTGTACGCCGCGCTCCTCGCGGAGTTCCCGGAGTCGGAGCTGGTGGCCCCGGCCCTGTACAACCAGGGGCTGTGCTACGACGCGCTCGGGAGGTTCCGGGACGCCGCGACGTCCTACGGCGCGCTCGTCGAGCGCTTCCCCGGATCCGAGGACGCGGCGGACGCCCTCTTCCGGCTCGCGGGCTCGTACGAGGCGCTCGAGGCCTGGGACGACGCGGTCGGCGCGCTCGATCTGCTCGTCGCGCGG
The DNA here is from genome assembly GCA_023229365.1 of Pseudomonadota bacterium. NCBI lineage: Bacteria > Pseudomonadati > Pseudomonadota > Pseudomonadota bacterium. The sequence goes on from JALNZK010000013.1 coordinate 69,841, forward strand.
CAGGAGCTCTCCGGGATCGAGCGGGTCGAGGCGCTCGCGCGGCGTGGCTCGGCGCTGATCCAGGTGGGCCGCGCCGGCGACGCGCGGATCTCGCTCGAGGAGGCGGTGCGGCTCTACCGCCAGGGGCGCGGCGTCTCGCCCTCGGACTCGGTGTTCCACTACTCCATGGCACAGTTCAAGCTCGGCGAGATCGTGCACAACGAGATGCGCGCGATCGAGCTGCCGGAGGACGAGGCGCTGCTCGAGGCGCGCCTCGAGGCGAAGGCGAAGCTCCTGCTCGAGGCGCAGCGGCTCTACACGAAGGTCATCCGGATCGGGCACCCGCACTGGGCGGCCGCCGCCGCGTACCGGATCGGCGCGCTCTACCACCACCTGTGGAAGGACATCCTCGACGCCCCGCCCCCGCCCGGCCTCGACGCCGAGGCGCAGGGGATCTACTTCGACATCCTGCACGAGCGCACTCGGGTGCTCCTGAAGAAGGCGGTCGTGCAGTGGGAGCGCACGCTCAAGCTCGCGCGGCGGCTCGGGCTCGACAACGAGTGGATCGACTCGACGACCCGCGACCTCGCGGAGATCCGCAGGGAGCTCGAGATCGAGGAGTCGGCCGCCGAGAAGGACGACGATCCGGAGGAGCCCGACGCGGGGGTGTAGGGGCAGGGCTCGCCCTGCCCGCGGGCTCAAACGTGTCGACGGGCGCGGCGTGTCGACGGGCGCGACGTGTCACCGGGCGCGACGTGTCGACGGGCGCGGCGTGTCGACGGGCGCGACGTGTCACCGGGCGCGACGTGTCGACGGGCGCGGCGTGTCGACGGGCTCAAACGTGTCGACGGGCGCGGCAAGCAGCGCCCCTACGAATTGTCCACCGCCGTGCATTTTCTCGGCAACCTTTTCTCCGAACGTCCGATTCAGGTTCATGGGACGCGACACCAACCTGCCCGATCGCCGATCGCTCCGGCTTCGCGGATACGACTACGCCCTCCCGGGCACGTACTTCATCACGGTGTGCGTCCAGAACCGCGAATGCCTATTCGGCGAGATCCTCGGCAGGGAGATGCGCATGAACGATGCGGGTCGGATCGTAGCGGACACGTGGCTCGCGTTGCCGGGTCGTTTTCCGTCCGTGGGTGTGGGCGCGTTCGTCGTCATGCCCGACCACGTCCACGGCATCATCATCGTCGCGGACGTGTCACGGGCGGACGTGTCACGGGCGGACGTGTCACGGGCGCAGCAAGCAGCGCCCCTACGAGGTATGGAACCGGCACAACCCGGTGTAGGGGCAGGGCTCACCCTGCCCGCGGGCGCGGACATATCGGCGGGCGTGCACGTATCACCGGGCGTGCACGTGTCACCGGGCATGCACGTGTCACCGGGCGTGCACGTGTCACCGGGCGCGTACGTTTCACCGGGCGCGAACTTGTCGACGGGCGCGAACTTGTCGACGGGCGCGAACTTGTCGACGGGCGCGAACTTGTCGACGGGCGCGAACTTGTCGACGGGCGCGAACTTGTCGACGGGCGCAGCAAGCAGCGCCCCTACGTTGGGGAACGTTGTACGGGCGTTCAAATCGATTTCGGCGATTTCGGTCAATCGGCTACTCGGAAGGACCGGACGATCTCTCTGGCAACGCAACTATTTCGAACATGTCGTTCGCGGTGAATCGGACCTGCGGCGGATCCTGGAATACATCGCCCGGAACCCGGCCGAATGGAACCGGCACGACCCGGTGTAGGGGCAGGGCTCGCCCTGCCCGCGGTTCAGCGGTACGAGCAGTCGAAGCCTACTTCTTGTCGCCCGGCGCGAACGGGGCGGGGGCCACGGACGACTTCTCGCCGTCGAAGGAGAACTCGAGCTCGCCGTTCTCGCCGCTCGCCCGCTCCGCCGGCGGCGCCGACGTGTCGACCTCGAGGTTCATCCCCGCCGCCTGCGCCTCGTCCTGCGCGATCAGCTGGTCGACCATGCGCAGGTACATGCGCGCCGTGCGGTTCTCGGGGTCGATCTCGAGCACCTCGGTCCACTCCGCGCGCGCGGCGGCCTTGTCGTCCCGCGCGAAGTAGGTCGCGCCGAGCGAGACGCGGGCCGGCACGTACTTCGGCCGGTCGCGCTTGACGCGCTCGAGCTCGACCTGCGCGTCGTCGAGGCGGCCGCAGTCCTTGAGCAGCTGCCCGAGCCGCGTCCTGACGTCCGCGAAGCCGGGGCTCAGGTCGAGCGCCTCCCGGTACTCGGCGATCGCCTTGTCGTTGAGCTGGAGCTCGGCGTACGCCTGCCCGAGGTCCGCGTGCATGTTGGAGAGCTTCCCGCGGGCGAACGGCTCGATCTGCTTGCCCTCCGCGGAGGACCCCAGCGACGTCGCGTGCTCGTGGACGCGCCGCGCCTCCTCGTAGAGCCCCTGCTCGTTGTAGGTCACGGCGAGGTTGAGCGCCGCCTCGGTGTACCTCGGGTTCAGCGCGATCGCCTTCTCGAAGTACTCGCGGGCCTGCGCGACCTGCCCGCGGTCGTGGTAGATCACCCCGAGCATGTTCATCACGTCCGCGAAGCCCGTCTCGGTCTCGGCGACCTTCAGCAGGTAGGGCTCCGCCTTGTCGTACTCCCGGTTCGCGTAGTACTCGCGACCGCGCTCCAACCGCACCAGCGTTTCTTTGTCCATCAAGCCCTCAGTCCGCGCCGCCGGCCTTCGCCTCCAGGTGCCGGAGGTAGTCCGTCGCGCGTTTCGTCTGATAATGTCCGGGATACTGTCTCGCGATCTCGCCGAAGATGCGCCGCGCCTCCCGCTCCTCGCCCATCTCCAGGAACGTCTTGGCCTGCAGGAACATCGCGTCCGGGACCAGGGAGGACTCCGGGAAGCTCACCCAGATCCCCTCGAGCCGGACCGCGGCCGCCTTGCGCAGGTCGCGCTTCAGGTAGAACTGCGCGACGTACATCTCGTGCCGCACCAGCGCGTCGACGACCTCGACGAGGTAATCCTCCGCGCGCTCCCGCAGATCGTTCCTGGCGCGCGCGTGCTCGTCGCCCGCGTCCTCGATCCGCGGGTAGGTCTTGAGGAACGAGGCGAACGCCGCCCGGGCGTCGCGCGTCGCCGACTGATCCCGCTCGTGGGGCGGCGGCATGATCAGCCAGTCCCCGGGGATCTGCTCGTAGAACGCGACCCCCCGCCTGTACGAGGCGTAGTCCGCGTCCACGTGCGTCGGGTGCGCCTTGACGAACTGCTGGTAGGCCACGGCGGCCTCGGCGTTGCTGCCCTGGCTGAGCTTGCAGTCCGCGAGCCTGAGCTCCGAGTCGGCCGCGTACTTGCTGTACGGGAACTGCCGCCGGACGTCCTCGAACAGCTTCTCCGCCTCGACGCAGTCCTCGTCGTCGAACTCCACCATCGCGGTCTCGTACAGCTCCTTCGCGGAGCGCGAGTAGTCGAGCAGCCCGCCCTTCCCCTGCTTGGCCGCGCACCCCGCCGAGAGCGCCCCCGAGACGACGAGGAGACAGGCCGCGAGACGCATTTCCATAATAGATGCCATCGAGACCGCCCAAGCTCCCTTCCAAACGCGGAAGGCATCATAGCAGCGCTCCGGGGGTGTATCCAGGGTCTTTACGTGCATCGGCACGTGGCCGGGATTCTGCCCCGGAACGTCATCCGATGGCTTGCAACCGGGGGTGCGTTGCACTAGCATAACGACGCCCGGATCGAGGGTAATCAACGACGCCGCTTCGCGCATTCGGCGTCATGATCGGAGAAGAAAATGGCACGATTCGCACGAACCACCATTTCCGTCGTCGTCCTGGCCGCACTGTTCGCCTTCGCGCCCACGGCGATCGCCGAGGATGCCGCCGGCGACAATGGGGACTCCGAGGGCGCCTCCGCGGAGCTCTCCGTCGGTGGCGACGCGCTCGAACCCGATGCGAAGGAGGGCGGACGGCCCACGCACCGGCAGTTCAACCTGCACTTCGCGGGCGGCGTGCTGTTCGGCCTGGGCGACGATCTCTCGGACGCGGGCCACGGCGACATCGGCGGCCAGGCGGCCGTCGGCCTGGACATCGTGCTGGTCGAGCCGCTCGCCCTCTCCATCATGGGCGGCTTCAACCCGATGGCCGAGAACGACGACGAGAGCAAGGCGGCGCTCAGGAGCGTCTTCATCGGCGCCGGCCTCATGCTCCGCATGTTCTCGAGCGACGAGGGCGCGCTGTTCGACGGCGGCACCGCGGCCGGCAGCCTCTGGCTGGACGCGCACATCGACTACTTCGCGCACAAGCTCCAGGACCACGGCGGGTACGACATCGGCCTCGGCTACGAGTTCGCGCTCTGGAAGGACGTGAACCTCGGGCCCTACGTGCGCTTCCAGCACGTGGCGTGGGGCGAGGGGCTCAACTTCATGGAGATCGCGGTCGGCCTCATGCTCTCGTTCGGCGGCACGACCGGCCCGGACGACAGGGACGGCGACGGCATCCTGGATCCGGACGACAAGTGCCCGGACGAGGCCGAGGACAAGGACGGCTTCGAGGACGCGGACGGCTGCCCGGACACGGACAACGACAAGGACGGCGTGCTCGACGCCGACGACAAGTGCCCGGACGTCGCCGGGATCCCGGAGAAGCAGGGCTGCCCGAACGACGACAACGACGCCGACGGCATCCTGAACGACGTCGACAAGTGCCCGGACGAGGCCGAGGACGTCGACGAGTTCGAGGACGAGGACGGCTGCCCCGAGGCCGACAACGACCAGGACGGCGTGCTCGACGCCGACGACAAGTGCCCGACCGAGAAGGAGGACATGGACGGCTTCGAGGACGCGGACGGCTGCCCCGATAACGACAACGACGGCGACGGCATCCCGGACGCGACCGACCAGTGCCCCAACGAGGCCGAGAACATGAACGGCAAGGAGGACGAGGACGGTTGCCCGGATCTCGTCCGGATCGTCGGCGACCAGATCAAGATCTCCGACAAGGTCTACTTCGCGACGAACAAGGACAAGATCCTCGACAAGTCGTTCGATCTGCTCAAGCAGGTGGCGGTCGTCATCCAGTCCAAGCCGGACATGAAGGTGCGGGTCGAGGGCCACACGGACGACGTCGGCAAGGACGCCAAGAACCTCAAGCTCTCGCAGCGGCGCGCGGAGAGCGTGGTGAAGTTCCTCGTCGACGAGGGCGTCGCGGCCGACCGGCTGACCGCCGAGGGCCTGGGCGAGACCAAGCCGATCGCGGACAACAAGACCGAGGAGGGCCGCGCCGAGAACCGCCGCGTCGAGTTCCACATCGTGGAGAGCGCGCCCGCGGAAGCCCCGGCCGAGGCCGCCCCGGCCCCCGAGGCCGCCCCGGAGCCGGCGCCCGCTCCGGCCCCCGCCGAGCCCGCGCCCGCCACCCCGTAGACCGGAGCGCCCCTCCCCATGACGCCCCCCCGAGTGCTCGTCACGAGGCGGATTCCCCGAGCCGGGCTTAATCCTATCGGCGACGCCTGCGACGTGGAGCTGCTCGACGGCGAGCTCCCGCCGAGCCGCGAGACGATGCTGGCTCGGATACGGGGCTGCTCGGGGCTCCTCAGCCTGCTCACCGACGCCGTCGACGCCGAGCTGATCGCCGCGGCCGGCCCGGGCCTCCGGGTGATCAGCAACTACGCCGTCGGGTTCGACAACATCGACCTCGCGGCCGCGACGAGGGCCCGGATCCCCGTCGGCAACACGCCGGGCGTCCTCACCGAGGCGACCGCGGATCTCGCGTTCTCCCTCCTCATGGGCGCCGCGCGGCGCATCGCCGAGGCGTCCCGCTTCGCGCGGGAGGGGCGGTGGCGGACGTGGTCCCCGACGCTCCTTTTGGGCGCCGACGTCCACGGCGCGACCCTCGGCGTCGTCGGCATGGGCCGGATCGGGCGGGCGCTGGCGAGGCGGGCGGCGGGCTTCTCGATGCGCGTCGTCTACTGCGACCCCGTTCCGGGCGACGGCGGCGCCGTCCCGGGGGCGGCGCGCGTGGAGTGGCCCGAGCTGCTCGCGCAGGCGGACTTCCTGAGCCTCCACGTCCCCCTGACCGAGGCGACGCGGCACATGATCGACGCGGCGGCGCTCGCGCGGATGAAGCCCACGGCGATCCTGATCAACACCTCCCGCGGCGGCGTGGTCGATCACGCCGCGCTCGCGCAGGCGCTCGCCGACGGGGTGATAGGCGGCGCCGCGCTCGACGTCACCGAGCCCGAGCCGCTCCCCGCCGGGCACCCGCTCTACGCGCTCGACAACTGCCTCGTCGTCCCGCACCTCGGCAGCGCGACGGTCTCGACGCGCGACAGGATGGCCGTCATGGCCGCGCAGAACCTCCTCGCCGGCCTGCGCGGCGAGCGGCTGCCCCACTGCGTGAACCCCGAGGTGTACGGGTAGAGCGAACGCCCCTTCTTGCCATCTCTGGCGAGATCGACGTCGACATTCGCCCTTGACGCCCCCCCGCATGCGATATTCCTGTCGCACGATTCGATCGGCGGTTGTTCGAGGAACGCGACGCCGCCTGCGCGCGAAAGCGACACGAATTCCTCCTGCACCGCCTCCTGCGTTCCGAATCATCACACGACCCGAGCTCGGGTCATTCAAGCGGCGCCGATTCCGACGGGAGCCGGCAAGGAGGTGCGCATGAAACGGAAGATCCTGTTCACCGTTCTCACCACGATGGCGGCTATCGCCTGCGACTCGGGCGGTGCGACGACGACCGTCGGCGCAGCGCCGAACGCGATGCTCGGCATCGAGACGGATGGCGATGCGGAGGTGACCGCGGGCGATTCGTCGCAGACCTCGGTCGACGAACCGAACGAACCGTTCTCAGCCGAGTGGACCGACTCGGCCGAGGCCGCCGGCGCGTCGTCGCTGTCGTTCGAGGTGACGAACGAGACCGACGAGGAGCGCTCGGTGACCGTGGCGCTCGTCGCCGAGAGCGCACTCGGCGTCGCGCGCAAGCCCTTCGGCGAGGTCGCAATCGCCGCGGGCGAGAGCGCGGCGTTCTCGGTGAGCGCGTCGGATCTCCCGATCCGGAGCGCTGAGGTCGTGTCGCAGGTCTTCGTGGAGCTGACCCGGGTAAACATCGCCGGCCTGGGTCCGTTCGAGGTCACGACCCGCACGGCTTGTCGCTGGTTCCTGCACGATGCGGGCTACGGAGCGGTACGCGCTTACACACAGGAGTCGTTCATCGCCGAGCGCGGCGGCGTGTACGCCTCGCTCTCGGTGGGCGCGAATGAGCTGTCCGCTTCCGCGCTCGAGGCGAAGGTGCTGGGCGAGATCGCGGACGCGTACGGCGTGTACTCGGTCGTCACCGCAGCCGGCAGCGAGCTCGTCTCCCACGATGAAACCGAAGGGATCGAGGGTGTCGTCACTTGGGCGGCCGACGGCCGAGGCGACGTGAGCGGCAGCGCGGACGCGATCGTCGTGCCCGACGAAGGCGGCGATACGGAGTTGGAGGTGGACGATGAGTAGGGTTACAATCGCCATCATGAGTGTCGCGATCGCGGCGACGATCTCGAGCACCGCCGGCGCCGGCACCGGCAAGTGGTGCTTCCAGTGGGACATCTCCTACGCCGACCAGGACACCGACCCCGACCACAACACGTACTGGCTGGACGACGACAGCGTCCACGCCCCTGCGCGGTACACCTATGTCGTCGTCATCGGGCCGAGCACTTGCGACGAGTATTTCCTGGACTCGAGCGGATGCACGC
>JALNZK010000014.1 GCA_023229365.1 Pseudomonadota bacterium
GGAGTTTAAACCTGGGTACAACACAACAGATATAAGCCATAGAATTCTTAATCGGGATGGAACCGGGACAATCGCGTCTGTATTGGCTTCTGGGTCATATGAAGAGGTCACGGATCCTGTGCCTTTGAATGGAGTAACTAACATTTCGGGAACTGATGCCGGCACTTATTGCCACGGATACATATCAGATCTGGCTATGGATAGTGCAGGGATTTTACATGTTGCGTTGGTACCGGGGGCTTTTAATGGCGGGTCGAACGCAGAATTCTGTGATTATGGATATTCACACCAATATGGAATCTCACAAACGGGCGTTTTGCTGGTCGGTGGCGGTTGGACTTATGGCGCTTCGGCGGGTGTCGGCTGTCGTGGTTCGAATCGCGGATCTTCGTTCTGCGAGCTTAATGTGGGTGCTCGCGCCGAGGCAATAATCTAATATCTATCCGACAACCAACACTTATTTATGCATTGAAAATCAACGTAAAATCATGAACATTCAATACCGAGACAAAGAATGGTTGCAAACAAAATACCTCACAGAAGAGTTAAGTACTTATAAGATTGCAGAAATCTGTCAAGTTGATGATGAATGTATCCGCAAATGGATGATAAGATTTGAAATACCAAGGCGCAAAGCATACATTGCTAATTACTGCAAATTTAATGAGGATCTAAATAATTTAATTACGGGATCAATGCTTGGCGATGGTTCGCTATCTTGGGGTTACGAAACTGTATCAGCATATTATTCGCTATCTAGCAAGTATAAGAAGTATCTGCAGTACGTTAAATCTGTATTTGAAGATATTTCCAACATTAAAACTCGTGGCTCGATTGCAAAATATACTAATGATTTGGGAACTTGGTATGTTTGGCAAACGGGTTATTACAGAGGCTGGTTTCCTGATCTACGCAGATTGTGGTATCCTGGCAATAAGAAAATCATACCTAATAATATCAAATTAACGCCCGAATGCCTACGAACTTTCTACATTGAAGATGGCTGCCTCGGTATAAATTGGAAAATTCAACGCATAGAATATGTTTCACTTGCCGTTAATAACTTCACATTTGATGATATAGCAAAATTAATACAAATGATGGCATTAGAATTAAACATTCCATTTAATGACATTAAAATTAACAAGAGTTGTAAACCAAATCAATATAACATAGTAATTAACAAACGTGCAGCAATACGAGCATTCTTTGATTACATAGGATCATGCCCAAGTAAGATTATAAGTTGTTTTGGATACAAATGGCCTGTAATCACTGAAGATGAAATCACATATAATTTTAGGAGTTTTAAAAATGGTTGAATCAAACATAGAGCCGACAAACATCGGCATAGACGGCATAGTATCCGGAATCGCAACAATCCGGGTTCGTTGGAACAAAGAACAGGTTGAACGAGCTGGAATAGATGAAACTGCCATCACATTGTGGCAGTATGACGAATGCCGGATGCGATGGACGTTGCCTGTAGTATACACAACGCTGGCTGAAGTTCAGGCGTATCTTGACGCAAACTATGATGCCGGAGAAAAGATACTGGACTGGGCGAAAGCGAGTAAGATAAATTCTGAAGACTTGACGTGAGGGTGGATTCATATATCCAACATCATAACATGTTTAATAATTTTTAAACTTACTAAAGAAGTACTTTGGCACTTTAAAGACTAAATAATATCATTTTTTGTCTACCAACTTTTTATTTACTCGCGACGATTATACTTAGTTATGGTTCGAAAAAAGAGAAAGGTTAAAGAGTATACGGATGATGAGATAAAAAAGGCTCAAGAGTCTGTTAAGAATTCTCCATCTCCACAAGATGGTGAAGTAGAGAAAAACCCATGGTGTCCATTTAATGAAGAGGGTCAGAATGATAACAAGGGCACTCGCAATTAGTTTCATTCTTTTTTTGTTGATAACGCCATGTTTATCAGATGGGGGATGGGAGGTATTAAGTTCTGGATATGGAGGGGCAACCGGAGGATCATACACATCGATATCTGAATACTCCACAAATTTACAGAGGTTTAATCAAACTGATGGATATTATCAGATGGATGCATCAAGAACAAGTTATCTAACTACAGGACTATCATCTCACTTGTTTACAAATAAAGACAATGGCAATATTAATGGAAGCTTAAAGTTACAGTCTGCCGATGCTTACCTGGCATCTGATGTTGTGTCGATGCACGAAGATAACACTAATGTTCCGGGGACGTTGTGTGATACTGGAGATCTAACCCAGCCAACAGGTTCACTAATTAACGCCACAAACAACACATCTAGTAATGTTTTTCGGGCATCTGGTATTGTTCCAATGAGCCAAAATGCAGTTGCCTCATATACCATTATGGGACAGGGAACTGATGATGATCCGGGTATTTATGAGAGCACCAGAAGTCTTGAAGGATCTAACATATCGTTGTCTTACGATACGGATTCACCAAAAGGTAATTCATTCCAGACTGTGTCAAGTTATATTGCATCCGGACAGAACCGAAAAGAGAAAGTAGAGCAATTCCACCAGTATACTCAGTCCGATACTATTATGGCATCAGACGAATCCGAAGGGATTAAACAACATGCGGTGTTGAATTTCGTCGGGCATAAATATGATGGACCAAATATGCCGGACACATGGGAAGCACAAAACACCACTAATGCTACTGCAAATTCTACAGTAAACCAGACTGTTAACTCTACTGTTGTAAATGCCGAGGCAATTTAATCCCATACTTTTTTACGTATTATGTACCATTTATTCCTATGATTTCTGCATGTATGATAGTACGAGACGGCGCAGAGACGATTGAGGCCGCACTTAAATCAGTTAGGGATCTTGTGAATGAAATTGTAGTAGGGATAGATTCCAGGACAAAAGACAACAGCAGAGAAATTATAGAAAAATATACGAATAACGTTTTTGAGTTTGACTGGATAGACGACTTTGCATATGCAAGAAATCTGGTGGCATCAAAATCTACCAATGATTTTATCTTTGTCATAGATGTAGACGACATCGTTATTGAGGGATGTAAGGGGCATATAATAAATGAGATAAAAAACGATGTTAAGTTAATGCGGGTTAATTTAGTAACAGCTCCAGGCAACTCTATTACGTCTCCCAGGATATATGATCGGAGATTTTTGAAGTTTAGATACCGGATACACGAAGCCATAGAAAAAATAGATAGTGATTGTGAAATTTGGGCTGCTGATATTCCAATATCCATGGTGCATAAACATCCCGATAAGGTAATTGAACCCGGACGCAACATCCGAATACTTAAGAATATAATTGATGAGATGCCACGATACCTGTTTTACATGGGACGGGAGTGTTTGGATTCAAATGATTACAAAAATGGAATAATATATTTTAATAGATATTTACCGTTGTCTACATTTGAACCTGAAAAGTTGGATGCCATGGTAAACCTGGCAACCTGTTATGGATTTGAAGGAGACTTTACAAAAGCCCGTGAATATTGCTTTAGAGTGTTGTCGTGTAACACAAATTTTGTTCCGGCATACAATCTGCTGGGTCAATTGGATATGAGCCAGGACAAATATGATAGCGCGATAACATGGTTTGAATCGGCAACAAAATGTAAGGATACGAGTTATATGTTTAATGATGTGCTGTCTGCGTTGTTTAACTGCTGGGGAAATTTAATTGTTGCGTATGCAAAGACGGGACAGATAGAAAAATCCAGAAATGCTATTGAAAATGCAAAATCAATCAATTGTGATAGTGAATGGCTGGATAGAAATATTGAATCGGTAAGGGATCTCTTGAAATAAAACTCACCTATATATTATATTTTGTGGGAACGTCTATATGAATAATATTATGACACCATCCAATACAGACTGGTTAAACCAGTGTCTTGATTTATATAATAAACGATTTGATGCAATAGAAGGAAATCAATCAAAGATAGAAAGCAGTCAATCTGCAAGAATGGATAAATTTGAGGAATCGGTAAATACTGATATATCAAGGGTTCATGATAGGATTGATGATGTCATAAATAAACAAGATCTTATTTTGGATAAAATGGATGGATTTTTTAGAGAGGCGAATAGCAAAACCACAGATAACCTTATTACGATTACTGAGATAAAAACAAAGCTGAGTTATTGGGGAACACTAGGGGGAATTATTTCGGGTGCTGCAATAAGCTGGGTAATGTCGATTTTTCCAATAAACAAATAGAAGGAAGATATGTTATGACTGAATATACAATTAGAGCATTTAATGGGGATACATCTCCGATTGATTACATATTGAGAAAACGAAGTATAGATAGCGATTTGACTCCACCAATTGATTTGTCTAACTGCGATGTCTATTTCTATATGTATGATGAAGACGGTATTTGCATAACTCCAGTGTATACATTTGACACTAATGTTGAACGAGACGACTATTTTACAGATAATCCGAATGATTTAATTCGAGGATTATTAATCCAGTCTAATCTTGTGTTGTTACGATATGACGGAACAACATGGAACACCGATTATAAATATATAATGAATGGAGTGGAATGTGAAGCTATTGAAGATATTACCGGCGGAGTGAGATTTTATCCCACTTCTGAAGAGTTTAAGAACGCAGGAATGTTTTCCTCGTTCTATAGAGTCAAATCTACGGTTGACACTGAATCCGTATATGAAAAGTACCCAAAGGGTGAAAAATTATGGGTGAGGATAATGAAATAGACGAGTACGGAACTCAGGATCCCCACGCACTCATCATTTTCTTTCTCATTTCAAGATGAGATGTTAATGTCCATCCTGGGTTTATGGTTTCCATTTCTTTAATTTCTGCTTCATTTTCTTCCAATATTTTTTCCGGATCAAACCCATAGATTACTATGGCGTTGTCTATTACGTTGCCAATCTCGCATAATCTTTCCCACATCTTAAGTTCGTTGTGTCTGGACTCTACCATTACACGATATTGTTGGAGGCTTGCAAGTCTGGTATCTAGGTTTAGAATTTCGTGATCTATAATAGATCGTTGCTGTCTTAGTCTTGCTATGCTTTTCTCCAGCATTGATATGTTGTCGCGTAGATCACCACTTACTACAGATGTGTCGACGTATGATGAGTCGTGCTCAAGTATATGGTGAATTATTCTACGAATGGCATCTGATTTGCACATGCCTAATTGATCAAGCTTGTTGAAGTCCGATTCTTCAAGTTTGACGTGGACTGCTCTCATTTTTGTCATGATATCATATCATTTCATTATGTTTGTAACGATAAACTGAGTGGATAAGTTGTCTACGCAGTCTGTTCGTATATAATACATGGAAATATCTAATGGACGATCTGATGTATATAGCCATACGATTGCCTTTGATTCTGTATATGATTCTATCCAATGGGGAACTATAATGTTATGGTGTATGAAATATATGCCGTAGTATTTATGATGCATCATAAGACACATTGGAAGAATCAGTCTGATACTTTCATCAGAATAATAGTTTGATCCGTCAAAAAATATGGTTTCTTTGTTTAATATCCGGTCTTCTACCAGTCTATCCAATATGATGTTCATTGTACTCCTGTCCATTGAACTGTGTCTCCTACAATCCGGATGTCTCCATCGGACTCTATGCATTTTAATTTTGCAAACACGTCTTTTCTTCCCCAAGATATCATTTTACATTCGTCTGCAATTAGTCTCCTGCTTGTAATGAGCCTGCTGTCCTTGTCTCTCTGAACGATACTTTTTATTATTTTACAGATCATGACAGAGTCGATGTCGTCTAATAATAATCGTTTCCAATCACGAAACAGCCCTATTAACCGGAGAATTTCATTATCGTGTGCCTCTACTTTTATATGTGGTTCTGGTCCGTATTTTGCCAGGTGGTATCCCAATAATAAGTTGTTGAACACATTGGTTTCAAATTGAAATAGGTTTAATTCCTGGTGTAAGCTGTATACTTCGGTTGCAAATTCAATTGATTCGATTGAGTTAAATTTCTCCTTCCAATTTACTACGCTGGTTGAAATGGAATTGATGTTAGTTTCGTTTTCTCTGATGTTTGACATCTGTTGTTTCATCTGAAGCATTGCAGTGTTATCATATCGAGTTGGAAGAAATATAAGGGGACAGAATCTTCGGAATAGTCCTGATGCTCCTTCATAATGACTTGGCTGGATGCCAGCCCACAGTGTTAGAAATGTGTCGTATGTTCTACCTCCTGCGGCCAGGTCCTTTGAGATGTGACCTCCATCCAGTATCTCCAATAACCTGCTGATTAGTGTTGCATTATATACTGCCCTGGTGCTCCCGGTGATTGTTGTAAATTCGTCAATCATTATGATATCGTTGGCGTGAATTTCTGCAATCCCAAAGTGCGGAATCTGTTCACCATCACGGTTTGTTGTAACAGATCCGACTAATGCGGATTCAGTCATTCCGGATTTGAATACCATGTCGGTTCCGGAACTTTTGAATATGGAGTTAAATGCACGCAAATATGTGGTTTTCATAAACCCGGAAGGAGAGATAAATAGATTGTGTTCGCGTAGTTCCGGGATATCACCGGCTTCCCAATATACAGCTTCTCGTTTTCCCGTTATTATATCTATTTTTCGATTTAACAGGTTCATATGATGCATAGCGTAAGAACAGATATAGAATGGAGCATATACATTGTAAAGGTATAATTTGCGGTCCTCCATCTCCTGCATAACTCTATTATATATCAATTCGTCGTTTCCTCCGATTTATTCTTCCCATTCGGTGTTTAATATATTGCAGATGAACTCTGCTCGTTTCTCCGCAATCCCCTTTACAACCGTATAATTTTCAGGAGGCTGAATTGATAAGTTATGGATTGTTTTGTAAGTTGTTAATAGTTGTTTTAGTTGCTCTGGGGTTATTTTGAGTATTCGAGCCATAAGTTTAATAGGATCTCTTCTCGCGGGAATCCCATATTTACCATCATATACTGCCTGCATAAACCTAATCATTGCAAATTTGGCATTGATTTCGTCATGAGTCCAGATTACATGAAATTTTTCCCTTGTCATCAATGATGCAATCTCGCCGTATATGATAGACTCGTTGATATCTATCTCTATAGATTTCATGTCTCGGATATAAGAGTCAACCGATCCTATAATTAAAAAAAGTACGATTTTGTCTTCGTGGGTTGCCAGTTTATCAGTTTCGTTGTGGATCCTAGAACGTCCATTTAGTTGTTTTGGACCAAAAATAGATTCACATAGGTCCCCTATGGTTTTACGTTCTACCAAAACTTCTGCACTCTTCGCATAGTAGTCTCCCGCATCGAGTTTTTCATGGTGAAAAGTTATTGCAGGAAATAAAACACAATACTCGTCAAAAATAGATTTCTTTTCTCTGGTATCAATTATTATCTCAAGAGACATAAAATCACTTATATCTCTTCGTCTCCATATGTTCCAGTATACCAGGTTATTTCGGTTGCTTCATTCATCCAAGGCATCCACCACCCTTTATTTTTTATGGAGTCTAGCCATTTACCTAAAATATGATTTCCGATGTCGCTAAAGGAGTTAAATGACGCCTCCTCTATGTTTAGTTCGCCATGTTGTTCAACAATGTAATTCGTCACTTCGGAAAACGTAACACGTTCGGTATCTGAAGTAATTTTACTAATTATAGCAATGTAGATTTCATTCATATAATCGCTTCCTGTCATAATTTGTTCCTGTAGTATCTGGACTTTGTTGGGCCTTGTTGACCTTGATACTTTGATCCTGGTTTGTTTCCATACGGAATCTTGCAATGTTCTGTTTTGTGAAAAATTAGTTGGGCAAATGTCATTCCGGATTTTAGTTTTATTGGATACATTCCGCAATTTGATATCTCAAATGTTATGGTACCGGAAAATCCGGCGTCAATCCATCCAGCAGTTTTGTGTACATCTATACCGAGTCTTGCCAAAGATGACTTCCCAGTAACTTCTGCACAGATGTTATCGGGAAGAGTTATTTTTTCTATTGATGATCCCAAGATGAAATCACCTGGATTTATTGTTATGTCTGGTGTTGCAAATGGCTTTCCGCAATTTGATATGTCTTGTTGATTGTATGGATCGATTGCGTGAAATGTCGGGCCAAATGTAATGAAACCATCGCTCAATCTCAAATCAATAGAGTTTGGATTTACTAAGGATTCATCATATGGACTTATGGATACTAAACCGTCCGATATGTATGATTTGATCTCCCAATCCACCATTACCATGTTTAATTTCCATAATCCTTAAAATTAGAAAGAACAAAATCTATGTCGTCCGCGGTAATTCTTTTTCCGTTCTTTTTATCGACTATTTTTTCTGCGTCTTGTACCAGGTGTTCAACATAAGAGGTTGCCAACTTGGCAAGATGTGTTGCAGTTTCCATACCAATAAGTTTCCCGCATGCATTTTTTCCTATGCGTCTTGCAGTATATGCTGGAAATATATTATCTACCATACTTAATGATATAACATCGATTTGTATTTAATCTGCTGATGTTTTGTTGCTAATTACCGGACAGCATATAATATATGAGTCTGTATTTTTGTCTCGTATTCCAATTGCATTAGATCCGTCTTTATGCTTTATGGAAACAATCTCAACAATATTGGTTGATATGTTTTTCTTTGATAGTTTAATCAGATAATCTATCATATGCATATCAAACAGTCCTATTTGAGTTATGAGATTATTACCGTCATATCGTATTTCTCGTATACCTACAGCAGATGCAACATCCGGGGGTATAGATAATTTACCCATAACACGATTTCTAACATATTCCTTTATGTAGGATTCAGATTGGGTATTCATGGGGCACGTACCGGTATCGTTGGTAAGTTTTCCAATCCAATCATCAGATATCTGCCATATTCGTGTAGATCCTCCAAAAGAAACATTTGTTACACTTACAATACACCCCAAATTCTTAAGTTTGTATATCATTCCTCTTGGTAATGCACCGGATAAATAACTGGTTATGAATTTATCACAACCTACTTTGTTAAATATGGTCAATAGATTATCATATTGTCCTTTTGATAGTTCCCTCAAAATATCACCGCAATGTAAGAGGGTTTGGGACATCCTTGAATAGCCCGGCTTCCTGTGTTGAACTACATAATCCACATATTGGATACATTGCCCAGGAGCACCGTGGTTTAATTTCAGCATCCGGATTGTTTATTATGGCTTTCATGTCTTGTATCGCGGTTTCTACTTTTGATGTGTCTGGATAGCCATAGTCCACATACTGTTGTAGTCTTGGATTGATTACCCTGAGTTCAGTTATGTCAATATCCAGGATGTTCTTGATGTTATATGCATAAAATTCGAGTTGACGCTTTTCTGATTTACGGTCAAACTTTTTGCTGGTTTTGTATTCTACCAGACGAAACCCACCGTAAAGTAGTGCATCGATCCGGTCTATTGTCCCTGTGGTTTCCAGGATGTGGTTTGTAAATTCAAGCTCCGTGACATATGGAAAAAATAGTTCGTCAGAATAAAACCGGTTTATTTCGTAATTTATAAAATATGATGCCATCCTGCGTTCTAAAATTCCAAACTCCTGTGGTATGAACTCTGTCCATCTGTCTGGAGAATATTTTAGGATGTCTACTGCGACAAAAAATTTGTCCGCGAATTCATGGAATCGAGATCCTAAAGTTAGGGCATATGATTTTTTCTGCTCTGTTTTGTCGATGTATTGCTTTTTGAACTGGAGTGGACAGAACGAATAGGATTCTATGTGAGACTTTCTAATGTACATTTGCTCTCCTTATTTCCTTCTCTACGCACTCTATATATCTGTCTTTAATCTTCCACTGACCGCATCTATCTGCATGAGCACTTATTTCACCACGTCTTATGCTATCTTCACATATTCCTGATAAGTTGCCTCGATGAATAAATCTGCTACAAGTTCCGCATTCATCAGTAGAAAACGTGTAGCAATGTTCACCATTATGAGACTCTACTTCAAATGTTATTGGCATCATACACCACGTGTGTTTTGTCTATTGCATCCCCTATGTTATAGCCTTCCGGTCCTCTTGCACCACATTTGTTGCAATGTGAGTAAAATATGTCTATAATCTGCCCGTTTTTCTTTATGTATTCAGATTTTATAACCATAGAGCACCCACAGTATTTACAATCGCTTGGTTTAGACATGATAAAAAAAGAGTTATGTGAATTTAACCGTGAATGGAGATTCGTTCTTAAACATCTCTATTCTCTGGCTTTCCTGTGCTGCATAGACGAATACTGAGATCTGAACTTCCGCTGTCTCCCCTGCGATTCTAAACTTGGAAGGAATAGCAAAGAATTCGGTGTCGGTGTTATCGCCCTCTTTTATCTGTCCATGACAAATAGCAACCATCTTACTGTTGATATATACCCGAACTACATTGTTCACTACCCCATATCCTTTCCCAGATGATTCAATTCTGTAAAACAGTTTTTCGGTTGTTATAGGAATGGTGATTTCGGTTTTTGGATTTGGCTCTCCTGCTTTTCCAGCCCAAATGCCATTAATTGTAATTGCAAGCCCACCGGTTCCCGTGGTATTTGGCCTTTCTACGGGTGTAGATACTTCGGGTTCATCTGTGGGAATGTTTTGTGCCTGGGGTTCTTCCTTGGGTTTTCGTGCATCTTCCATTATGCTTTCACCCGGTGTATTTGTCATAGAGTTTTCGCACTGTGCTTTTGTTTCCAGAAAGATGTTCGCCATTCGGAAACTCTATCTGGTATCTCTTTTCCTCTACTACAGTCCCAATAATATTCGGGTTGTCATTTATCCCGAATTTATATCCGTTTTTTTCTTCTAATACTTTCATGATGATGCTACTGGTATGCTGACTGTCTCAGCCTGCTGTTCAACTGTTGATTCCTGACTTAAGTCACCATCGGAGACCTTAGCCATTTCACGGATAGCACTGTCGATTCCAGTTTTAATATCTTCTTCTGGTGGTAGATAAGCCTTTAGCCACCCGGTGCTCTGGCTGCTTATTGTCGCTCCATAAACAAACTTTAATATGTTCTCAACATGCTCCTGAAACTTAAACGATGCTTCTACATACTCATCAACATCGTTATATGTCAGTGTTTTGTTGCCAAGAGAATCGATGCGTGCCTTTTCCACCTGCATTACTGCAAAATCTCTACACGCCTTTCCTACAGACCTGAGCTTTTTGAATAACCCAAGACTGATACCTCCCAAAACAATCCAGGAACCAATTAGTTCCGGATTGACTGCAAGAGTCTCTATCATAACTATCTATATGATTTGCCCCATAATTATGCTTTTCTTAATAGATAAGTTGCTTATCTATTTGAAGCAATTAATAAACGGTGCAATAAGAAAGCAAAAGATAAAGAATCCAACTATAATTAAGTAAATGTCTTCCATAATCTCAATGTGCTCCACAATGCAATAAAATAATCAGAGAAATGATCCAGCTTAAACAGAGACAAAAAGATAATTGTCTGCTGTTTGGTTTTGTGTGGAAATAACTATATGACATGGCTGTGCTTAAGGTTTATCATTTGTTTTCTTGTATAATATACACATGTCTACCTTCCATTTTTTAGAATTGTCAAGTCCGCATGTTATGTAGTTTCTTCCATCGATTACAGCGTTGTCTTCGGAGTGTTTACAAGTTTTGCATAACGATTTTATCATTTAAACAATCTCAGTCTTATTATCTTTCCGACGTGTAAATTTGACTTCCTGCTCTTTAAAAACTGATTAAATATCTGGTCTGACATTGTATTAGATTCAAACTCTCTATTTTCTATGCATGCCAAATAATATGAGATGTCTTCGGTCATTTAAACCAACCCAAATCAATATCTGAGTTTCTTTCTATAGTTTTTCTGGCTTCACATCCATAATATATTTTAAGCATACATTGATCGCATATAGGGAGTCTGATTGATGCTGTGTCTTTGTTTAAAAAGTCAACTAATACTCCATTTATTTTCCCCCCGTAATGATCTGTCCCCACTGTTTCCCCGCAAATGCCACATGTTATTGTTTCTATCATGTTACCACAATGTCTGTTGTCCATTTACTATATAATCCCATGTGTATCCCAATGCTTCCATATATGATTCCATTTTATTTTTTACCAGCTTTTCTGCGTGTGTTGTCCAATCAACCTCACTTTGAATTATTGAGGTATCGAAATCTCCATCTATACAAATCTCTCTGGGCCACGAGTCACGTTTAAGGAGATAAACAAGACGTGGCTTTACAGAAGGATCAAATATGTGTTGGTATTGAACCTTTGCTACTTCTCTCCCACGATACCACGGATCGTCATGTTCAGTATGTATTCCCTTAGGTATAGAGACATCGTATACTGATAACTTTCCGGATTTTATGTCCTTCCAGCGTTGTCTTATGAGAGCCAGTGCTTTTGGTAGATCATCTTCAATGAATAGTATGTTGAAAAATTCTGTTTGGAGATCTTTTACCGCTTTTGCCTGATCTGATCTTTTGATTTCGACTCCAACATAACTCATCTTTTTACAGAACCCGTAATCCTGATGCCACAACAACAATCCCACATATTTCTTTTTAGCTGCTTCATTACCTTTTTTTCTCATCTTGAAGAACAGTGAGTCATGTATTTTTTCGAGCTTTAACGTAAAATCTACAATGGCATTTGTGGCTATGGAGTATGTTTTAAGATCACCATTTAATATATCTTGAACTTTTAAACCCTCTTCAAGCGTATTTACAGGATTAAACGCTGCTGAGTCCGTGTCGCAATATATTACGTGATATCCAAGCGATTCTATTTTATCCCGTACTATTTTTGAGATTTCTCTGCCATAGCGAGTGACTGACGCAGCTGTTGCTTCGTTGTATAAACGGAAGCTTTTGGCTCCAAGAACTCCATAGAAGCTGTTTGCTAGATACTTTAGGACTTGTTCCTGATATTTTAGATTTATATCCTGGCTTGTTTTGTTTATGGTTCTGAGTCTGTCACGCTCTGCTACGATGTGTTTCAGGATTTTTGGAACTAATTTATCTACATCCGGGGAGATGTCATATGCCATCATAATAGTTGGATATAGGGATTTTAAGTCTACCCAGCCTACGTTTTTGTGCAGGCCAAACGGCGGGAGAATTACTGTTGCGCCTTCAAATGTACTGTCTGAATTATTTGGAAGTCGTCTTGGCATCGGTTTGATGCCAGATTGCATGAGATATGATTCTATGATTTTGCTGTTGTATATGGTGTCTTCAAGTTTGCAGCCTGTAAAATGACGAACTGAATCAAAAAACCGAAACATCTGTGTCTTTTCTTCAATGATCATCAGGCTGGTGATATCATTTTCACAGTACTGAAGTAGGGTATCCCAGTCATGAGTAGCATACAGGTGTTTTATTTGGGCACCATAGTCTTTATATGGGAATCCGTATTCGGCCGACACTGTTTTGAGTCCGTTGTCTTCACGTTCCGACTCAGATGATTTTAGTTTTTTAAATCCGTCTAACATGTCAAAACATTGACGACCCGGAGTTCTTACGATGTATTTTCCGTTTGGCATTAAGTCGCATCGTGCGTCATTTAGCCTGCATAAAGCAGTTGTTCTCATGCCTATGACGTTTGCCCTGCGTACGAGATATGGCAAATCAAATTGAAGACAATACCATCCGGTGTAAACATCGGGATCAATCTTTTTGATTAGTTGATAAAAAATTTCAAACAGTTCTTTTTCCGACTTTGCAACAATATGATTGGATTTTATTCTGTGATCTATTCCATTTGTGATTATGAATTTCTTTCCGGTGTAACTGTCGCCAAATTGAATGGTTGCGACCGGATATTTTACAGTTGATGGATTTGGCATGTCCCCGGGATCATTGTCGATTTCGATATCGAAAAACAGGATTCTTGGAGGAATGTAACCGTCGTACTGCACCGATGATACTGCGCTGTTGCTCTCGATTTTATATGCTTTTTTTAGCTTTTTGTCTGCAATAAATCTCTTTTCAAACAGAATGTCGCTCTCATCTGTGAAACTAAACTGATCTCGTACTTCTGAGACCCGTCCAGGGAGGTCTGTAAATACCTTGACGACGTTTCTGCCAAAACAATCGGTTGCGGATTCTCCTCGTCTACATCCATCCAGTTGAGTAATTCTACCTGCTTCATCATATGGAACATAAAAATATGGTTCGAAGTCTTTTATCTTTGTTACGGTTGGTTCTCTTGTGGTAGTGTCTCTTCCAAAAACATGCAGGATTGGCTTCCGATTTTTAAAATCTATTTGATATGCTACATCCTGAACAATCGAAATAGACATGACAAATCCTATACAAATTCAAGAGAACTGTATGTTCCCACTTTGTTTTTGACATCTTCCCATGTAGGGTTTATCATGGGTTCGATCTCGGGAATATCGCCAAATCTTCCACCTTTGAAGTAAAACCAGTGTTCGTTAAGCCCTGTGATTGGTTCCGGGACTTTTTTAACTTCCATAACAAGATTCAGCCAGAAATCTGTATTTTTTTGCCATTTTGGCAGATCAAATTTCAGTGGAGTAGATCCATCAAATGCCTGATGGGCTCTAAATGTAATTATGACATGCCATTTGGTGGCTAAAAGCATCCGTAGCATATCCATATACTTGCGGTTTGCCTTACCCCACTCAGTTTGCATCATCAAATCTTTGCCGGATTTATCTTTTACCTTTTTCGTCTCTATGGTTTCAAGCCAAAGACTTAGCCATTCCCAGGCATCGGTTCCAGAATCAATTACAATGAATCCGTATTTGCGATCTTCCTCTGGTAATTCTTCATTGGACAGTATCATGTCGGTTAAAACATCAATTGCCTCTTCGTATAGGGTCAGAGACTTTACCAGATCAACGGTTTTGTTCTTTTTGTCCAGATATTCCACAGCATTGAACAATCTTATTCTGTCTTGGACTTCCTGAGGCCAAGTTGATACATTTATGTGGAAATCACCTTCTGTATCTATTGCCCAGACATAACCCGGGAGATTATGACTGATAAGATATTGTGCAGACGATATGCAAAAATGAGTTTTGCCTTGTTTTGCCCTGGAATATACCGCAATTCGAATTGTTGCTTTCTGATGGCTTATAGGTTTAAAATAGTCGTCCACTGATTTTTTGGTTTTAATTGTGCTACCAAATGCCATGATTATATTCCCAATTTTTCTGCTGCGTCTTGTGCAAATTTCACTGCACAATCTTTGCTGCATACATCTGCGTAATCTGATTTATCACCATAATTCGCAATCATATGAAGCGCAAATGGCTTTTCCTGTGTTTTATTGCAGACATCACATGTATAAATAGTATGTTTTGACATAATGTTCACCTAAAAAATAGTTATGCAGTTGTGTCTTCTGGTTTGGAAGGCGGCAATTGCTGCTTTTTTGAAGACTTATGGATATCGGTGGGTATGTCTGTTGACTTTGAATTCTCCAGTCTTCCGGTTGGTGTTGAGTTTGGCTTGGCGTATTCTTTGGGATCTTGCACTTCTCGTAATCCATCAGGACGCTTCTCCCATTTCCTACACCAGGAATTTGGTTTTTTGTAGATAGACTCGGGATTTATGCAGCAATTTGATGTTTCTTCATCGTAATTCCCACAATCAATGCATGTTCCGAGTCTAAGATCATTCTTGAATGTTTTCATGTTCGCCTCGTTAGATTTCTATGTCGTCAATTGCAGTCAATGCACCAGACAACTCACTGCTTGATGGATTCAATAACACACCGAGTAAATTTATGTTCTGGTTTTCATTCCCATCTCTGCCCTTATACTTGTTTACGGTCCCGAACATGATTACTTCAGAACCACGTGGGATGTTTTCGGATTGTTCCTTGATTACTTCATTAGAGACGTCTGCAAACCCTACAATATCATCTGCAAGACCAATGTCGGTAATTCCCACCATTACTCCACCTGCACCGTCCTTTGTGACTTTTATTGATGTTACCTTACCAATTACCGCCACGAGTGTTCCGGGATCATTGTCAAACACCGATTCAATCGGAACCGACATATCTGAGTTACTCAGGATATCGTAAGTTGTGTTCCAAAGCTCTTGCGGATCGGATGTTCCTTTTGGTTCCCATCCTTCTTTGTATATGAATGCCTTTGTGAGTTTTCCGTCATCGGTCTTGTTAATCTTCCCGGTCATTATACCGTTGTCGCCGGCGTTTGCATCAAGCTTGCCGTTGAATGGAACACAGAATACATCACCACTTTTGTCCTCGATTAATAAGATGCCTTCGCGCTTGAGCTCCTCTTCAATGTCCTTCCTAAAATTTGGGTTCTTCTGTGTTTTCTTAGCGTCAAAGAATTCCTTGGAGTAGATTGGAATAGGCTGTCTATTTTCATCTAATCTTACCAGTCCTTCCGTAAGAGCAAGTTGCGGGTTTTCTGCATATTTGTTCAGAGCGTGCTTTTTGGATGGAAAGTTCACATCTCGATATGAGGTTATGGATACAATTACTGCCTTTGCTTTTTCTCCACCGGATCTTTTCGCCAAGCTGATTTTCATGTAAAGAATTTTTTCAATTTCTTCTGGAGTTTTTCCTGGACTTCGTTCTGCAATTTGCTTTCGTATGCTGTCTACTGCTGCTTTTGCATCTTCAGCAGGTATTCCCTTTATTTTTGCGTAGAGCTCTTCGCTTGATGTCATGTTCTATCTCTGTTATTTTGTACAAAATGCCTCAAGACATGTTATCTATCATTGGCCGATTTATTCACCTATATTCTACAGATACACCAACTGGTTTATACTGTAAAAATCGTTCCGCAACTTCCGGACGTACATACCATACGTGCCGTTTATATTTTATCCTGACGACTTTATGTTGTGTCACAACCTTGTTTAAATACCATTTTGCCATTCCCCTTCCAGATCCAAAATAGTCTCCTAACCACGGAGCTGATGGTGCCATACAGGTATGCCAGTTGTATTTTATAAAGTCATCAAGATCTTGTTCATTCATGCTGTTGTTTTTTCTTTACTGCCATTAGTCCCTGAATAAATCCTTCTTTATAGTTGGAATCTCCTGCAATTTTCTTTATGTATTCCTCATGTGCTTTAGACATATCGCGTCTATACAAATATAATTTTTCTCCCCGTAATGCAATATCGGTTTCAAGTTCCGGATGCATATGGAGATATCTATTGAGTTTCCCGTATAAACTATCGCGTTTTTGATCTACCGGCACATTAACCTCAGCAATGTTCTCTTCTGTTTTTAAAAATTCCAATACGATGTTTGCAGAACGAGCATAACACGGCAGAATTAATGGGATCTCTCCTTTTGAGTTTACTATTAGGTTAAATTGTTTATCTAGCGTCATGATTCTCTGTTTATAAAATTCGCCTTATATAAACACTGCCATGTATTGGCATGCTTGTGTCTATATGTAATACTCCATCCATATCCTTCTCGCTTTCCCAAGTTCCCAGAATAATTTTTTCAAAATATGATTTCCGTATTGAATACCCGGTAGATTGTATATATGCATTATGCAGGACAAATACAGCAAGTTTTGTGTCGTGAACTTCCTCTGCGTAATGCAACACAAATGCACGAATGGAGTTTGATATAGATGGTTTATTTTTCTTCTTTCGATTCATTTCATCTGTAAAATATGCATGAAGATCTCCGATCGTATCGCATCCGTCTTTCATAGTAATAAATAGATCTCAATACATATATCATTTAATGCAAATGATGTGGTAACATATAGGTTGTCTAATGCTTGCCATTTACTGAAATCCATCCACGACCACCACAATAACTGCACTGAGTTATTTCGTATGGTGGGATATCTCCTATGATTTTTCCGGATCCTCTGCATTCTTTACATATCTTGCCTTTCTGTTTCTTTTTCGACATTTCCCTTTGATATTATTTCTTTGATCAATTCAATCTTTTGGATTTTATAGTTGTGTTCATTTGTATTCCAAAGACCTATTTTGTCTAGAACACGGGAATTAGATGAATAGAGATTGGCACATCTTCCCATCACAGTCTTTTTAATTGCTCTTTGTTTTACCTTTATGAGTTCTAATTGCAAGAGTCGTTTTAGAGATAGGGAGACTGCCGGTTCATCTCTATTGGTACACATTACAATCTCTTTCATTGTTGCAGGAGACTTGATCAGTAGATATGCTAGCACATCTGAGTCTACCGCATTCAATTTACATAATTGTAATGAGGTACTGATTTCATGTAGTTTTTCTATATCAGGCATAGATTTATTACCTCTCGTGTTAATATTTATTTCCCCAAACACAAACAACAAGCAAGATCGGAATTGTCTTTTTCCTTTTCTTCTTGTTTAGAATCGATTGTTTGAGGAGTTGCGTCTGTCTTATTTTTCCGCGGTTATTCTAAGCAAGGCATTGTGTGCTGTTATAACGCATATCATATGTTTTTCCTCATAGCATTCGTCATTCCTGTAATAACAAATGGTATCTCCCTGGGATAGGTGCATATTAATGTGATCTACGTCTACAACTTTTCCTCTATCCAGATATGACTGCAATCCAAGTTTTTCTTTTGGCTCGTAATACTTGCAAAATGTTTGTGCTTGCGTCCAGGGGTTATTAACTATCGTTGCAAAAATACAGTGGTTTAATTCTTTGGTCGCTGCACATATGTTTGATATGTGCACTGCGCCCGGGTCAGGTTTAACGTAATGTTTGCATTGTTCTGTCATGGTTTTGCCTTGTTGTTATTCGCAGTTTCAAACTCCATTTTTACATTGTTTCCAAAGTTTCCTGGCTTGTTCCATATCCGTTCCATATGGTCCACAAGCATTGCATTTGCGGCAATATACAAATACATAATTAGTGAAGAGAGTCCCTCCCTCACAATAGTCAAGATCTATGCCTTTGCAAAACGGACAAGGACAGTCTTTGCCTAGATTGTTTAGCTCTTGGATGATTAGGCGACTTCTTGATGATCCAGGCGGCCAGTTTTCAGTCATGAGTATTCACCTCCCCAACCGGGCTATAATTTATACAATACTTTCGATTGGGTAAATCTAATGGGCATATAATTTCCCAAAAATCACAGTCATATACACTCGGATCATATCTTTGCATTTCATCGCAATGGTTTACGCAATCAACTGTACTATCATTTGGCCTGCAAACATAAACCATGTCATCTTTGATGTAGACTGGCTGGCCTCGTTGGATGTATTCACCTGCTAGTAATATTTCTTTCATTTTAATTTCCTTATAACCCTATCTTGATTGTAAGTTGGACCTTCATGTAGGGTGAGGTTTTCATCCTGATATTGAACAGATACACCATTAATATAAGTGGCATCTTGATTGAATTGTATATGTAAGGGTTCTCCGTTTATGGATACCCATCTGGCAATAGGTAATATACAAGGATACAATTTAGTCACTTTAATATCTATACCTTGAATTGATAATTCGCCTATATTCAATAATTCATCGCCTTTATCCATCCTAGAACAATAAGTAGGATACTTTTCATTATGACAAGTTTTACGGTTTATGCACTTATAGCAGAATTTGTGGCCCTGACTCTTCATCTCATTGATGGTTTCTTCTTCCCGGAGGATTTGCATTTCATAATTTTCAGTCATGATTATTCATCTCCTATATATTCACATAAAACATCCACCGTATCCGGAAAGAGACAATGGTAACCAATTACTATGTATTTCTTGTATCCAAACATGATTATAGAATTAACTGGGGGAATCCAAGTAGAATTAGATAGATCACCCAATGGTGGATTAATCCATTTATCATATTTAACTTCTACATATAATGTAAATTTTGGTATCATGATTCATCTGCACCATCTTCAATTGTTCCTGATCCATTACATTGCCTACAAGTTAGATCTGTTTCAGGATCATAACCATTGCCTCTGCATCTAGGACATGTCTTTGTATACTCTTCACGAGTCATGATTCATCCTTTATAAGTTTGAATGAAATATGCATTAGTTCAGAACTAACTCCGATTGTTTTATGACAGTGGGGGCATTTTGTTGTATAATTTTTAAATACTATATCACCAAAGTGCGATTCAAATTCTTTCCCACAGTAAACGCAAGTAATCATACCATTAATGTTGATTATCATTGAAACATTTCCTCATGAATTCGTTAAATGAAAGTTTCTATCCAGAGTAAGTCAACTCTGATTGACTCTGGAGTTGGCTCATCTAGTATTATCATTAATTTACTCACCATAATTCATCCTTTATATTGTCTACTATCATCATTGCATAGTTTGCTATGTCAGCACAGTCATCAATACTCTTCATTTGTGTTATGTCGGTAGAACTTCGGCTCATAACTGCATCATTAAATAGTTTTTCTACGTTGACTTGGAGTTTGAGTAATAGGGTTGTGATGTCATCTTGTTTCCACCCACCCTTGAAATCGTTCTTTCGAAGTTTATCTTCCATAAGGATTGCAAAATCTTTTACTTCGGTCCTACAATAAATATCAATCATTTTTCTCGCATTATCTCCTGAGTTTATTGTATCCGATTTCTGATAAAATTCCTATGCTAAACACCGGGGTAACAATCAGAATGGTGAAATATGTGGCGTACCGATATACCCTAAAACCGGAATAACCTGTCTGGCAAATTATTATGTGTCCTATTCTCATTCTATCCACCGATATTTTCTTTGAGTCTTCCATAACTATTTATAGTGAAGTCTTGTTCTGTTATGTTCGTAAGATTTGTTTGGTGTCTACTGCCGTTGATCTCTGATGTGTGGGTTATGGTGAGATTGTCTCCGGAGATCTTAAAGTCTGAGAAGTCATTACATGTTCGATCCATAACGTAGATGTTAATAACTCCGGCTGTAAATACCAGAAATAATAGGATAAATTGTATAATCTTCATTTTAACGCTCCTGCTATGTGTTGCATGGTTCCTCCAGTTTGTCCGATGTTGAAAATGTTAAGCCGTCAATGCGTCCTTCCATAAAAACAAGTTGATGAGATCTGTTGATTTTGGGTCGTATGTTTTCTGTTTTGATTGATGCTACCTTGTTGTATGTTTCGGTTACCTTTGTATCTGGTATCATGGCAAGTGCAACACTGGAATTACTGGATTTCTGTTCTTTATAGTTCTGGTGGAGTCCTGCTGCAAACCCGGTTGCATATGAGTCTTCGAGATCTCTTGTGGATTGATTGTGCCTTTTGTATTCTTTTTTGAGTTCTGTAGACCGCTTTAGTATGAATGATGTGGCGTATTTGTATACCTCCATGCATACGTCTACATCGTCTTTCAGTCCCAAAAACACAATGCATTTGGTCCCGCAATGTCTTGGCTGAATTAGACAATAACAGCTGAAGTTTGATGATATTATGCTGGCTAGCAGCATCCTCCATTTTTTATGTCTGAATGTATATTGGTGGATCTGGACTGTAATATCTGATTCTGGTATCTGGATATCTTTAATGGATAGTTTATGCTTGGATAGGAGTTCTTGGGCTTTTAATAATGCGGTGTTTGCTTCGTGTTCGTTGGTGCTAGATGACAGTTCCAGCAACTTGCTTATTTTGGATTTTATTTCAGAAATAGGTGTCATAATCCTCCAGTGTATTTGTGGCGTCGTCGTCTATATTGTATGATGGTGATCCGGGATTCCCATACTTGTTGCATAACTGTGGTTCTTTGTATTTGCATCGTTTGTAATTCGCACAATCAGCACAAAAATAGATTTCGTCGCTATCTGTTATGTCTGACATGCTATGCCACACAAATCAAGAAGTGACTTTATGGTATATTCGTTTATGTTGCCAAGTGAGTCAAACAGATCTGATATTTGGTATATGGCATCTGCACGAACATCAGAGTCGTGAGTTATAAGTAATACTGGTGCCTGAATTGCAAAACAACTACGATATCTGAGTTCGCATAGGGCATTTTTGCTTTGCATATCCTCAGTTATATACGGAATATTATATGCATCTAGTTTCTCTTTGAGTTTTTCGCAATTTGGACAGTTTTCTAACGTAAAAATGGTTATTGTAATGTCTGGGTCATTCATTTGGTTCACCTTGGGATTTAATTGGTTCTGGGGTTTTATGGATAAAGTTGCCTTCCGAGTCAAACATTTCAGGATGTGTTTTTTTAAGCCATAATTCAGATCTTTTCCTGTGGATCTCTGAATATTCTATCCAGTGTTTTTTATGGAGTGGTGGTATGATAAACGGCAGAGTTAGGGATCCCGGGTGTGCTTTGTCTACGCTAAATATCCAGGATAATTCCGAGTTGGCGTCATTAAATTCTGGGTTTCCCATGGCTCTGTTTATCATAAGAAATGCTGCATTTAGGAATACCAGGTCCCCCCTGGTAATCCGTATTGTTTTTACCACGTCTTTTAGCGTTGATCTTGGATCGACTGGTGTGTCTCTTGCAGGTTTAATCATGTTGTCGCCTCATGAGTTTATCTGAGAATTGTTTGAATCTGTTTAGCAATCTTACTGTTATATTTCCTTCAACACAGTTTAACATATTACGCAGACATTCTTCACATATGCGGGGATATTCGCGGTGATCGATTCTATACTCGTCCATATCCCAGAATGATGTAGTGTGGACGACTCTTGGCTGTATGTTTATTGAGATGTCCACGTAATGATATAGTTTGCGGCCACATGCATTACAATATATGGGATCATCTGGAATTTCCTTGATTTTACTCAAGTCGATTACAGATGCCATGCACAGGTTACCAAATGATTTTTCCCCCATGTTTTAGTCCTCATAGTATAGTCGAACAAAGTTTAATGTGGTGTTGCCGGGGTGTTCTCCTTCCTTTATCCACAGTCGATACTTTGGCCTCCCGTAATATTGGATGTGTTGTTTTAGTAGTCGCTGAACCATTTTGGATATATAGTTCATTGAGTAGTCTTTTCCGTTCGATGCCTTCATCCAAGAGTTTATGCCTGTTCTTACGTAAAGGATTTCATTGCCTTTTTTCTTGATTACTATGTGTTTTACACTTGCAACTTCGATTTGTTTTGTTAGTTTCATAAGAAATCACACCGGAATATTAGTTTTAGATTTGTTGATCGTAATGTCGGGTTTCCATTTATCATGCTATATTTTCCTCATTGGGTTAATTTGTATGTAATTTTTTGCCTTATTGTATCATTCTTCGAACTTTGTTGAGTGAGGACAATGTTCTGGGAATGGACATATCCCGGCTTTAATTTTTTCCTGGTCGTCTGTAGATAGTTCAGTGTCGTTCTGTAAGATGCATTCTGTTAATTCACATGCCATTTTTTCTCCGAATTGCTCATTTATGTCTGATATGATAGATCCTAATATGAGGTCATATGACTGTTTTATTAGGTTTGCTGTTTTTAATTTGTCTATACTATGGTTTATGTATGGAGATACGTCAACCATCATGGCAAATGTGTCAAATTTACCAGTTTTTGTTCTATACCAGAATGCTGTCTCATATGAGAATGGCGCTGTCTGGATTATTGTGCTGAAGCTTGTGGATGTCATAATAGATCATCAGATATGTGGATTTACTGATTTCATAGTGTTACCGCTTGCGATTGGCGGGAATGGGGTTTGATCCCACTCCTGCCTATTGTATCTCCCTGGAGAAGAAAGAAATGAAAAAACATCGGACCTATGTTGTCCCTACATAGTTTAGCCTCCGTGCCCAGAGTAAAGATTATGTGGGACTGAACCCATCATAACCTCCCACATATTTTCTACACCCAGTGATTTTCTGCTCTGGAATTTTTGTTCCGTCATTGCAGGAGTCAATTGAAAATATGTTATACGTTGAATATTGCAATGTCATCTGCAATATCTGCTGATTTCTTTAGTTCTGCTCTTACTAGGGTTCTTGAGATGTTTTCAAGTTTGTTTATTTTCTGCTGAAGTTCTGTAATAGTTAGTTCCGTTTCTTTTATTCTGTCTTTGAGATATGACAGTTCATTCTTAAGATTTTCAATTTCTGGATCTGGTTTTATTTCAGATATATAAGATGTTAATTGTGGTAACTTTTTGCTCATTGTGGTTCCTCGGTTAGAATTCTGTTTATTATCTTATTTATAGTATTGGTTTCGTTAAGATATGTCGATTGTAGGATTTGAACCTACTTCTGTGGCTTGAGACCACCGTCTTTACCAATCTAATAAAATACAAATGATAGATCTATATTTCCCACGGGCATGATTTTATTAGACCAGACCAAATCGACAATGGGAATTGTTAACATTCTTTGAAATGGCACCAGTGAGATTCGCACTCACGTAGCCCTACGGCGGCAGATTTTGAGTTTGTTGTTCTCTGGTAACAGGCTGACCCGTCGTGGGTCGATTTAAGCTGACTTTACAGACACCCTCATATGAAGCAATTAGTCGCTACACGCTGCTGGTTCTTCATAGTTTCTGATACCAGAGATAACCAGAATCGGGGATCGAACCCGAACGGCGCTACATGTGCCAACCCACTTCCGGTTTTTGTTATAACTCATCCTGATGATCGGATGTAGAGGGTTTGAACCTCCATTGATCTCATATCAAACATCCGATAGGCTGATTGTTTTTATAGAGGTATCAACCTATGAATTTAACCTCTTTTTGATTCAAACGTCTTTAAATCTCATCCATTTCTGGATAACCGAATAGTGGAATTTAACCACAATTCAATCAGACTTATGGAGGTCTTACCCCTGATTTGACCCAGGGATAAGATTATTGTTATTTGCGACAGGAAGTTGAGTAAGTTTCCTGTATGAGTTATATTTGCGAAGGGTATCAGTCTGATGAGGATAAAATGTTTGTACTAAGTAGGTGCATTCGATGGCTTGTTTCCGTGTCTTGTGGTCCTCCTGTAGTTGTTTGGCCTCACCAAGATGTGATTATTGGATCACCGGCCAAAAAAGTTTGAGTTAATAAGGTTAATAAGCTCTGCTTATTATGTAATTCGACTGAGCCACAACTTCTGATGTGTTTGTTGTCAGGTTGTTATAGATGGTCAGGGTTGCAGCAAGAGATGCCTGTTGTCCTGTAACATAAAGTACTGATTGGTTTGTGATGAACTCACCATAGTAAAGTGGTGTCGCCCCACCTGCAATAACCAGGGACTTTGATGTTACGTTTATGGTCTGATTGGTATCTGCCATTGCGATACTAGATAGCATCAGTAATGTTGCTATCAGAAGAACTATGTAAAGCGCTTTTGTCTCCATAATATGTGGTTGGTGTTCCCTGGTATTATTTTTGTTGGATGATAATACCACATTTTGGATATTTTGCTGGGATTTTTCCTGGCGGTCCGAGGTATATGTGATAAAATTTGCAGGAGTATCCGGATTTCTGTCCGTTTATCAGGTACCCGCAATGGTTGCATGTTGGTGGGGTTTCTATGTCATCTTTAAATAGTTTTTTTGCCATGTTACCACTTCTTTTGTGGGCATGATATCATTTGGTACCGGAGGTCTCCGGATATGTTGCATTTATACATTCCGTTTTTTACTGAACTTTCTGTGCAGTCTCTACATGAGTTTATTTGTTTGAATTCGTTGTTGTTTCTGTCTGTCATATATCATTCCTCAATTTATGCTTAATTGTTTCCATAATATTAGCATCTCACGTTGTGATTCTCTGTCTAAATTTCCGATTTCATACATTATGGTTGTTAATTCTGGTGTAAAAAATATGCTGTGGACCTTTATCTGGTGGTATATCACACCGGAGAATGAGCGAGTTGTTAATTTAAGTGTCATATCATCACTATGTTATCCCAATATTGTTAATATCCATTTCCATTGATAAACATCCTTTTTGGATATATCATCATGAAAAGTCCACGTTTTATCATAAGTTTTGCGTCATCTCCGGTGATTCCCAATGACATGGGAGATATTATGTCGCATATTTCCAGGTATGACCCTAATGCTGCGATCCTGAATGCTGCTTCTTGGGAATCTAGTGTTGCCCCAATTTCTATGTAACTTGGGCCTTGAGAGAGTCGTTTTGGATCGGGGTAGTTGTCTAGGATGTCTATCAGACTTTGTTTATTCCGTTCTGCTTTTTCTACTATTATACCTACCTTGAATAATCCCACATCTATTTTTAGAATATCGGTATAGTCCGGATCTGATTCGTGTGGCATATTCCAAATTTCAGTTACAGTGAGATCTTTGTATTCAATTTGTTCAGATGGTTTTCCGATCCTGAGGCATATAGTTGATTCAGATAATATTTTGTGTAATTTTGTCAGGTCAAACATTGTGTCACCATATTTTGGAGTTCATCCATATAATGTCGAATATATAAACAGTATT
This sequence comes from Pseudomonadota bacterium, assembly GCA_023229365.1. NCBI lineage: Bacteria > Pseudomonadati > Pseudomonadota > Pseudomonadota bacterium. The sequence continues at coordinate 26,408 of JALNZK010000014.1, forward strand.
AGTGTTATGATAACCATTAGTAATGCACATATGAGTAGGGCATCATTTAAGTATTGTTCGATGTTTCTGTTAGACATAATCGCCCTCTTTAGCGTCGTAATACTTTGATCCTTTTATGAACATAGTGTATCCTCGTTTTTTATAGCAGTCTGGCTTCCGTTGCTTTGGATATTTCCAGTAATCTCTCGGGTAAGCATCACGCGATATTACTTTACACCATACCATTTTGGCATCTTTTAACCTCCAGCATTCCTTGACATTTAAGTCGTTATTGCCGTTGTAGAAGTTATCTTCACAACATATACAGTGTGCTTTGTTCATAATGCTATTTCCCCGATTTCATTATCATCAATTGAGTGCTGTGACTTACGACCATTCCAGCACCATGCATTTGCTCTTATAATTGGGAACCCGTCAATTGAAGGGTTATCTCGCCTGCATTCGATCATATCGTTACAAGTTATTTCAAAAACATCACTTGAAAATCTGCATGTTTTACAAGTATATCCTGGATTATCTCCCATATCATCACTTCTTTTTTGGCGTTTGCTTCTGTTCTACAAATATACACCAGATTGGTTTGGTTGATTGGTATGCCGGACACTCCTCCAGGTAACAGGATGTAAAGCCTTTGTATGGACATCGTCTAGTCGAGATAGTCATGAGAATTGCTTCCTGCCTTGTATAAATCTGGATAATTCTTCAATGTCTCGTTTGTAATAGATGTGGGGTGAATTGCTTATGGTTTCAAGCCACCCGGATTCAATTTCATGGGATAACATTGTATTAATGTCATTCACTAGTTTCTGCTGTAGATATGCTAGTGCTATGGCGTTCATCCCCCAGGCAGATAGCATGTCATTGGAGCGGAATATGGAAATTAAGTTTAGATGATTTGTTCTATCGATTAGTGCCTGGATTAGTTGGAGACATGGGGGTTCAGATGATATTATGTCAATCTCTGGAGACCAAGTGATTGCTATGGCTCTTCTACTGTTTGGGGTGTTGATTAGTCGAGTTATTATGCTGAGTTTGAGCTGATTTATTCCCCCTAGATTTCCATTGCCAATTTGCCCATCTTCAGTTGGATAATCGCACAATCTGTTACCATAGGTGTATGTTGCGTCAGTGTTGTCGTTTTTTCGCGTTGTAATTGAATACATAGATGATTTGTATTGATCTATGAATTTGTCGCCAAACATAGAGTATTGGGATTTCATTGGGGACTGCATTGGATTTTTTATATGAACACAGAGAGGTTGTTCCAGGTCCCATATGTGTTCGTTGTCTTCGGTTAGTTTATCAATGCCGAGACATGTGTCATGGATAAGATTTACGATGGAATTATGTGCCTCTCCAATTGTTGATTTTGATAGTAGGATCATGGGATCATTTATTCTCCTCAATTTTGTTGTAATAGTCGACATGTAGTCTAACAAAATGTTTAAAATCGTGCTCCAATCTAATCACCAGGCTATATAGATATAATAGCATGATAACATATATTATGATAAATGTTACTATGCAAATTAGATATGTGGATTCAGTCATGATCTGTTTCCGATTTCTTCAGGGAACCCATGCAATTTGATTGCGATAGATTGTCTACACGATCCACTCTCTCTCTCTCTCTCTGTATCGTATAATAAAATTGCCTGATAAAGTGGGCAAAATCCATCAGATTCTCTCCCTCCGAACCAACACGAAGACGATTGCAACTTGTATCCTGCTTTAAGGAGACCATTTACCAGTTCCTCAAATTTATCACAATCTGAACTTTCTACAACTTTAATTGAGGATGGGGCAATCATTATATATCTTCCTCCCCCGGTTTCTTCAATGATAAAACCCAACCCAATATTTTAATTCCACATATCCGTGTTGTCGAACGAACTGTTTCATCTGTTTTCATTTCATCTATTTTACTCTGGAGTTTTGCCAATATCCATTCTGGTAGTTCTTCAGATTTATTGGAGTTTAATAAATTCCATGGATAATCTTCTGGACAAATTTCTTTTCGTTTGGATAATGCCTGGACAAGATCTTCAGTAGAAATGGTGGAGCCGGGTTTAATGTGCTCATTCCACGCATCGGTTATTTTTTTCTCATTTATACCACAAGGGCATAACACGATAGGTCCTACGTACTGGCATTTGTTACAACCGATAAAGAAAATTGTTCCAGGTAATTTAAGTCGAGTTGGATCTTGCGGGTGGAAGCCAATTATCAATCCCACACCGTTACAATCTTCATCTGCATCTCCTGCTCCACATTCCGGGCAGGGTTCAACATGATATTTCATACTTGTTCACCATTTTACCTTCTGTTAACATCTCTTCAGGCCACCCGCAAAATGGACAATGGAGTAATTCTTCAGTCATTTCTTATCACTCTTTGATTAACTCTGTTCGCTATATCTACAATCCAGGGAGTACTCGTTGTGACCTCGATAATAGTCGCAGTCTTCGCAATATGCTGGATCTTTGTAGTCATCTAACATTGGACACAACACGATTTTCTTAAATGATAGGGATGTCATGATGTAGATTCTCCTGTCATTATGTAGATCCGTGTTGTAGTCTTATGCAATCCCACTTTCCGGTGTTGATTTCCCGCCATGCCATACATTCGTTACCTAGGCATTTCACCATGTTGAACTGTGCAATTAGAATCCTGGGATCTCTGAAAGAACTTGCTGCGACTGGTATGCTCATGAATGGACAGATTTTTTCTTCTGCCATGCTTAATCACCATCCAAAAATATATTTGGTAGAAATGTTACGTCTGGTTCGCTCGCAGGAATTAACATACAGTAACCTGGCCTGTAATGACAGCCGTTACCAATTTTCTTGTGATAGTGGGTGTCACCAAATTTTAGTTCTGGAGACCATGCTCTGCAGATTTCCTCACCCAGAATGCCAACTCGCTGATTTCCAATTCTCCCTTCAGTACAATATAGAAGATTTCCCGAAGAAAGAGAGAATGGGCAGATTTTGCTGTTTTCTGTTGTGTCTTCCATTATTTTATCTCCGGGATTAAAGCACGACATATATCATTATATGACAATTTATCATGATGTAGCGGGCATCCTTGTCGTTCTAGCATTTCGACAAGAATCTGATTTAGGTTGTTTGATATGGTGGATGATATCTTGTGGTCCTTTAGCAGTTCTATGGCCGTTGCCAACTTCAATATAAGTGTTATGTTGTTCATTGTTTTTCCTGTATTTTAACAGTAGATAATGGAAAAATGGGCTTGGGTTACTCCCAGGTTAACTATTGGTTTGACCCAATTTGTTAACAATAATAGAATGGTTGTAGAATTGTTCTACAGGGTTGCAGCATTCTGTTTTATAGAGTGCTGTTTTGTTCTTGATTAATGCCCGGATTAATGTCACACTAATCAGCTTTACCTACCCAGTTACAGCCGCATATAATATGCTGTTAATGCTGTTGCCTGCATCATTCCTGGACAGATGTTATTCTGTCGTCATTTGGCAGGGCCGGGTGTGGTTGCCTTGCCTCACGGAACTCATCGGTATAATTACATTTGATGATTTGACTATTAAGTGTTTCGGTTTAATATGCAGAAAAAGTAGGTGTTTTGTGGATTTGGTGGAGATATGAGGTGTTGTGTTAATGTTGTTTGATTAACTGCACAGACGGTGGGGAGTTAAATTGTAGTTTGTAATTGCAGGTGAGGTGTCCTGGATAACAACAGGGGCGATTTCTGATTTTTTCTGCGCAGATAAAGGCGTTGTGGAATGGAATGCAGGAAAAACAATGGGGGATCATTGGGGATATAATTGGGTGATATTACATGTTATGTTATTCATTGGATGGTTCGTTGTTTGCATTTTTTATTTAGATATGGTCTTGTAATGTTTGCATAGAAGGGCTGCAAATTCCCAGGCGCTTGGATCTGGAGATGAGGTGCCGTTGTCTGATAACATGGCAAATGGACATCCTGAGTTGATTTTGGTGCAGATATGTCCAGTGTGTTGATAGTTGTGGTGTTTACATGTGGTGTATTGTGTTGTCATTGTTTTTCCTTGGGTTTGTTGTTAGGCTGCCTGAGTTTAGTAGTCTGGTGAGGTATGAAATTACGTTGTCTTCTATACCGGTGTAGACTGTTGTGGTATTGTTTATAGATAGGGTTACGGTGTTATGTCCGGTGTGGTTAAGACTGGAAGATAGAATGGATTCTATGATGGGTAGAGAGGTCGGATGTATTGGATATGTCCTGTCTTGGTATGTTAGAGATATGTTGGGCGTAATTGTTGTCATGGGTTATCCGTGTATTTAGTCATCATAAATTTTATTTTCACAATTATAGCAGTGTAATACCAGTGTTATTGCGTCGTCCATTTCCGTATGTAGTTTACCACCACAGATGGGACAGATAATTTCGCCACACTCTAAACATCTACAACAGTCCATTGGATTCGGATCGTCAATTATTGCATTACAATTAAAACATTTTATAGTGTGACTTTCTGGAAGCCTCCTTTTTTCTATGTCATAATATTTTATTTTATCAAATTCATTCATTCCCGAATGATTTTCTCCATGATTCTTATGTGCTCTCATAATAATGCTACGTATCTTGTCTATTATAATTATTGTCATGATTGTTTCAATCTTTGTTTCATTGGATGTTCCTCTGATACTTGACAGTAACCCACTTCATAATATTATTCCTCAATTTTACGAATGTATTTGTGCATGTCAATACTACACCTAAAATTTGGATAGTTGTCGGAATCATCGCAGTTTGATCCTTTTGCCGTGTCTACCATAGTCTATTCCACACCCTTCAATTTTCTTTGAACAACTCTATAAATACTACAAATTGACAAAACTAATTCATCTGGAATTACCAGGATGGGTTCTCCGCAAAATGATGGTTCCCATACAACAAGACCCATGTCTATTAATGCTAAAACTTTATCTTTATCTTCGGGATTGAACTCTTCAAGCAGTAGTCCTTTACCACTACGATTTTCAATGTATATCTTTAACAATATCTCTATCATAGTCTATTCCACCAGTGTTTTTTCGTCACGTTTAACCATAGTGTTTTCTTTAGATTTTGTATGGTTTCGTCTTTGGCTGCTATAAATTCCGTTAATTGTTTGTTATGGATGGTAAGCGCTTCGATTTTCGTACTTTGATCTTCAGTTGTCCACTCTCTTCGGTCTTCTTTTTTGGCATAAACTGTCAACATTTGATTATAGGATTTTATCTCATCATCTAATTTGGTATTTAGTTCTTGTATGGTGTTATCGCGATCCGATAATATTTTCTTTAGTGCTTGTATGGTGTTATCCTTGGCTACCATCATTATGCTGTCTGCTGATGCAATGCTATGTATTTTGGAGTTTAGATGCTGTATGGTTGCATGTCGTGATTCTATGCAGGCATTGAGTTCATGTATTGCCCGACATGCTGAATACATGTGGCAGTCAGCATTACAATTGCTGTTGTAGTTGTTGTAGTTGTGGCATTCGGGAATTAGACTTCTTGCAGTTGTCGTGCTAGTGGATTTGGCTGCATGATATGCGTCTCTATATTTGTTGAGAGACTGGGTTAGTGATTTCACTTCGATCTGTTGTATGTGAATCCTGGTGCACATGTTGTAGTGTTTGCATTTAACTTTGCAATTGCTGTTGTAGTTCTGATAAGTGTTGCATTTGGATGGCTTTGTAATGGTGCCTGTTGTTGTTTTAGGATGTTCTATGGTAGTCCCGCATTGTTTGGCTGACTTTGTCGTGTGCTTTGATTCTTTGCATTTGTTGCATTTGGTTTTTGGTATGGTGCTCTTGTGTTGCATATGATTACCTCAGGTCGTGGAATGGATTAAATCATCTATTTCTTTTTTCCTAGCAGCATATCTATCCATAGCCACAGGACTCCCTGCACATATGAAATAGTGTATGCAGGATATGTTACGGCATTTTCCATCATGAATATATGATGAACATGGCTCATACATATGCTAATGATTGCGTTCTGTTGTATTTAATGCTGTGGTTTTCGGTAGGAGATGACGGATTTGGTGAATTGAATGGTGAATTATGAAATGCGGTGGGTGATAAGTTTTGGGGCAATTTTGAGGTTATTGTGAGATGAGTTGATGCGCTGTTTAAATATGGTTAGGGAATTGTGGCAAGTGGCTTGCCATTAGGTATTTAATTGTTTTGAATGGTGTTATATATGTATTAGGTTCAATCCTTACAACAACACTGATAAAATAGTAATAAGATTTGGTATAATTAATTCTCTTTTCAACTCAAAAATGATAATGTAATGATGTTCTGTATAATTTTTTATTTGGTTTTTACCTTATTGGGTTAATTGTCATGATAGATCATGTGGGATATGATTGGGGGATAGTTTGGGCTTTGTTTCCGGTTAATGTTTTTTGGTGGGATATACTGGGTTAATTTTTTGATTGCGGCTTAATTATGCCTGATGTATTATATGGTAACACTGCAATATAAGTAAAATGAAGGAATCGAAAAAAGGGTTATTGGCAAAAGGAGAGCATACCTTTATCCGATTGCGCCTCATTACTGCCAGGGATTCAAAATCGTTAGCCAAAACGTTAATATCAGTTTCCTTCTATTCTATCCTGACCGATAGGTTTATGTTGTGGTAATTTTGTCCGGAAATGAGGGTTAAGTGGGCGGCGAAAACACAAATATAACATGTAGTGGTACAAAAGTTGAGATTTAGTTTAAAAAATATGAAAAAAAGTTTAACACTAATTTTTTTTTAGTGTGATTTTGTTATACTTTTGAATCGGGGTTCAATTTGGCTTTAATATTAATACTTTTATTTAAATATGGTTTATTTAATGATTTATGGAGCGCACACGCATCGTGATGAAGCCGGATATCGATTTATCTACGTTGGTTTTGTAATATAGTTTGTGATGGATAAAATAGGCGCGAGTCTGGCGTGGTGTTGCGCGTGTGGAAAATGGTTGGATAGATGCTAACTCAATGTTTTTTGAGTTAAGTTAAGTTTTGTTTTCGCTTATTTGATACCGCACTTTTTTGAGAAAATTTCAATTTTTGTAGTATTTATATGTTTGGGATGATTTCGGAAAATGTAGAATCGTGATAGATTTGTGCTACTAATTCAATTTTATATTCTACTGATGATTTAAATCTGGATTGGTGAAATAAGTGAGATACGGATGCAACTAGTTGCAACTGGCAGAATGGGCTTGGATTGAAATAAGGACAGAATGGGCGTATTTTCCAGTGGAAATAGTGGGAGTGTGACGTTAATTATAGGTCGGAATGATGAATAAGCAGTGTATATGCCGTTTCTTGACTTGTCCGGACTGGTTGACAACTATTTTGGGGCTGATTTGGGCTTGGTTTTTATTTTTGATTTAAAGCCGCGCTAATGTAAAACATGGCTGGATTGGTTTAACTTATAAAGCATGGCTATTGCTGGGGTAGATTGAAGAATGCGGCTTTAGCGCGTTAGCTATCGCTATAATAATTGCGCAAACTGGTTTTTGATGAATCAGGTGGTGTTAAGTATATATACTTAACAAAATTGCAGTAACACTTATACCAATTGGTATTAGTGTAGTGTGTTAATAATTTGTGTATTTTTTTTACTGTCGTATTATTTGATTAAAAAATTGTTATCTGAAGGATCTTGTCCACTGGTATAACCTAGTGAGTGATGTGTTTACCTCCACAATCTTTTTATGTATTGAAATTAGGCTGTCAATACGACTCCTATTCATTTTTCCGTCACAATTACACTTTATTTGTGATATAATTGTGCTCGACTTCTCAAACTCCTGTTCGATCTCCTCAAACAGGTAGTCCTCTATGATTGTCCTCATTGTATAATTCCAATAAGTTTTAAATACTTGGCCTCATCGCTTTTCAGCAACTCATTGACCACTTTTGGCTTATGTTTTTGTTCTCCATAACAACGCTTACATAGCCTGCATGCACCAATACAATTGATATTTATGTCATTTTCAATTGCAAAGTCTGCTGTGAATATGTTGAATGATGCCCGCGACAGTGGATGCCTGTCGAAGTCCACATCGTTTATCATCGGGTTAGAATGAACAAACGTGTAGTTTGAGGGCATTTTGCTTTCAACTCTCTCAATTATGTCTGGATTTTTAGTCCACGATGTACATGTTGCATAGTTTACAACAGAACATATGGCAAAATCCACAAGAACATCTCGTTCGTCCTGATAATCTCCATTCCAATTAGATCTCCAAGTAAGATCATTATTTAAATGAAAGACAGGAGGATGATCATATACATCTTCCGGGGACAGATCTCGGTTGCGTTGTAGTGCCTGTCCAACAGCAGGATATATTTGATTTATCCGTGTTGCATAGCACTTTTGGCAAATACATCCTGGTATTTCGTGTCTGGGTTGACATCTGTCGGTCATCGGCCGACCAATTGCACGCTTTCCAAACATCTTCCCGGTCATCGTGCTCCAATGAACGCACCCAAGGTCATCAAAAAGTTTCTCCTTTGGGAGGATGTTATAGATGTTCTTCTTGAGAGCAACCTCTCTACTAATTATGGTTGTTTTCATTTCTTCTCCTGGGATCAGAATTAACCTCATTTCCCAAGAGAGTCCTATTTTTGGAGCAATGAACCAAAAAATAAGAGAATTTATCGATCTACTACAACTAAAGGTGCTGCCATACACGCAGCATCTTCAAATCTGTAGTGAACGACATCAGAACCAGATGTTATAAGAACAGTTTCTCCACAGTATGGACATATACTGTGAGCATTGCAGTCTGTAGTGCCATGTGCATATACCCAAAATGTTATATTATAGGCTTTTGTTATCAATCCATACTGGCAGCTTGGGCATAAAACTGCCCCGGCACCATATATTTCTATTTCTTCTTTCATGTTTTCTTCTCCAGTAGGCTCAGAATTAACCTCATTGCCAAAAGTTATTCAACAACTATACAATAGGATACAAATTGATAGTATCCATGGGATTAGAACCAAAATGGTTGTGGTGTGGTTTTTCATATAATTTGATCGTTATCCCTTAACCTTACTTGACAAGCCATAAGGTATTTCATGATCTGTTCCGATGTATCGATGTTCAATGCTTCTTCTGGCGAATTGGCCTCAACATCGGCGTAACTGTGGTAATAGATTCTAAATCTCATTTAATCAACGCTCCAGTCAAATTCATTGTCGCAGTTGTGACAGATGAAGTGGATGTAACCAGATCCACAGCTGGTGTCTTCTAGGTTCTCATCTTCTCCGCAATAAGGACATGTTAATCTAATCATATGCATCCTAGTCTTCTTAACGATGCTATCCCTGCCTTTGCCACTATTATGTGGTCTAGCAGTTCTATTCCAATAATCTTACCAGCATTGACAATCTGCTTGGTAACTTCTATGTCTGCACTGCTTGGTGTGAGACAGTTGCTTGGGTGATTATGCACAATAATTATGCTGTGTGCATTATCCATTATTGCTTCCCGGAATACCTCACGTGGGTGGACCAATGAATGATTCATCAATCCTTTGGTAATGATTCTGCACCTGATAACCTTTGAATCAGCACCAAGAGTCAGTACCAAGACGTGCTCCTGTTTTTGTCCAGATATCCTGGATACCTGCTTATATGCCAGGATATCTTCAGGAGATACAATAGTTCTCCTGCTGTCTGCCGTGTATTCTGACCTTACGGCTTCATACACAGCCTTACAGATGTTTTCCATTTCTTTTCTTCTCCAGTGGATAGGATTGATTACCTATCCAGATCCGGGAAAAATAGAAGGAGGATTATAGAGATTTAGCCCACTTCAGCAATGCAGTATAGTTATTGCCATATCTATGATCTATATTATCAGACAGACCGTATGAATCGCAGACTTCAAGTAATAATAGTTGATCCTTCATCACTTCTTTAATTGGCTCTCCACACGTCTTTGATGCATTAGACACACCTGTATACGATAAAGATGACAAATCTATGTTTCTTACTATAACTAAGTATTTGCCGTTTGATATGTTATCACAGCAATCTTGCATATTACAAAATTCAATGATCGTGTAACATGAACATCCATCGTATCTATACCATTTTCCGCCATAGTCCTTCCAGTTCACGTCTCCTGTTAGAAACTTGAATTTTTCCATTTCTTTTCTCCATACCCTAGATGCTTACTCTAGGGATGGAATCCTCTATCCGGATTGAACCGACTTCTAAAAAGTAGAGGGTTATTCTCTCATCAGATATCGATTCATTTCAGTGTCTTCAGTTCCATCATCATACTGGACCATTGCCCAGTAATGCTCCCAATCCTTGCCATATCTAGATCTTATAACTTTACCATGAAGACCGCATTTAGGAGAGAGTGTGTATTGGTTTACAACTCTCGTTCCAATCTTAATCATCTGCTTTTACCATCCTTGGCTTTCTTGATGCCGCCGGACTATGCTTCTGCTCAATCTTGATTATCATAATCAAGAATTCTAATGATGCAAAGACGGTCACCGGCGGGACCACATACATACACATGGTAAGTGGATTCTGGGTATACCAGACACTTGCCACATTGAATGCAGTCGATGCTGCTGTAGTTGCTACCACAATAGCCCACGGGAATATGGTATTCTCCTTGAGCATACTGAACCTGATAACAGTGAGGCAACCAATCACCATGAACAAGTCAAGACATAGAGGCCACAGATAGGATAGATATGATAATCCGTGTTCTAGCCCCATTATTACCAGGCTGCTGTAAGACAGGGTGAATGCAGCAATACACACTGCAATCAGTCCTACAGTGACTACATCAGCAATTCTCTTGCTGGATTTCGTTAGTTTCATTTCTTTTCCTCTAGGGATAACAGAATGTTCTGTTACCCAATCTAGGGAATTAATGTCTTAAAAAAGTTAGATTTCATTCCTAGCACTTTGGATCAATGCTTCTACATTGATCGATAATGCTATGGTCTTAATTTTCTCACAATCTTTTCGGATTGTTTTCATAGTCTTGACAGACAGTCTTGTGTTACCGAACGCTTCAGTCTTTGTGAGTAGATTCTCACAATATCTGATGTCATTGACTAGACTGTCTATTGTAATAACTCCAAGGAGATCACCACTGTTTTTCCTAGTTGTTCTCTGTCTAGATACAACTGATAATACGTGATTCTCCAGGGTATCACACAGTGCAATAGTTGTTTCTGCCAGATCTAATCCAACATTGATCTGATTTTCTAGATCGATGTGGTATTCAGTCAGAAATTCTACTGCCTTTGCAAGGTCGTCCTTTGAGACCTTAACTGAATTGAGTTCTGCTGCCATTTCTTTCTCCATCCAAGTTACTGCCTGGTGCAGGCATATCAGTCATACATGGGCTGACATGCTATCTGCCCGTTAAAAAATTAGAGTGATAAGGTCTACATTGTATAAAACTTATCAATTACTTTCCATGCTTTCCTTCTATTGCCGTGTTTTGTATAGAATTCTACCAAGTCGATTGAATGACCGATAAATTCTTTAAACCTATCATTTTCTGGTAGCAAAGCGTACATATTCCGTAGATATGCAACCTCTGTTTCTAGTTTTCTTCTCATTACTTCTCCAAAAATAAGGGTTAGTAATCGTCTTCTTCACAAAGACGACGATCTCTTTCTACTTCATAGCAATGGTCCTCATAACCGGACCAAAAGATGTCTAATATCTCTCCATCAGACATCCTTTCGTATTCTTCTCGCTTTTCGTCGGTATCTGCATTATCTGCAAGATACTCTCGATACTCGTCTACATTGCAGTTAATCGTTTACTTCACCTCAAGCTGTTGTCTTGCATACTCAAGTGCAATCTTTGCGTTGTCAATCTTACTCTTGAAGTCAGCAATATCACTGATATCACCGTGTATGTCCATACTTCCCCCTTTACCAGGAGTGCCAATCCTAAGCACATCCTGTTGCTTGACAAGTGTGGATTGTGATCCATGCACCTGTATTTCTCGGTCTTCCATTTTCTTCTCCAGGGACATCAGTCTAGCATGCTGATGTCCTATCTGTGTTAAAAATGGGTTGATTTAACCCATTTGCCTTCTATTACAAAGTCTAATGAGTGCTGTTCTACTATCTTCTCTATAGTAAGATGGATGCCATTGTATGACACCACATCTGCAAGCTTAAGCCTTCTTGAGGCTTCCTTGATTGTTACAGGCTTAACAAGCACTATATCGTTGAGCTTCTTTGAAATGCTGTATTCTACATACTGTTGCTTCACAGCAAGTTTGCTATGAAACTTGACTGCTGCTTTCTTTGAGGATACAATCATATACCCCTTCAAGTTTCCATTCATTTCTTTCTTTTCTCCAGGGATAGCAGGTTGTCATCTGCTACCCTATCTGGGTTAAAAAGGATTAGATGTTAGGCACAAAGTGCCTTCCATCTATGCTGCACCCTAATGGGTGTGTGCATGTCATTAGACCCGCCGCACAGCAACCAGTGCTTTTGCCGCAGTGATACCCACACGATCTTGTGTCGTACGCCGGCCCATGCCAGTAACACATAAAACATGGGTTCGTAAATTTATCACCGCATGGTGCTACATACACCATGTCGAACTTCTTTTCTGTTTTCATTTATTTTTCTCCAGGCATGACAGATTGATTCTGCCATGCTATCTGGGAAACGATGAGAGTTAGGTGTGTACTAACTCCCTGACTATTTTACCCACAGTGCGATACTGTAGGTAAACGTCTAGCCAGGTGTTACCCTGACAGTATTCTACCTTCTTGCCACCGTTAAACATCTCTATGGTTACTCTCCACACAGAGGTGCTACATGATGCTAAGTAAGCATCTAAAACCAACTGCTTCATTTAATCAGCCCAATACATCCCACCCATAATGCTATGTTCATCAATACCATGTTGAGTGCAAATAACCACTCAATCTTAAGATTGTATTCTCGTCTTGTCATGTTGTTCTCCAGTGATACTCTGGCTATATGAATGGAAGAAAAAAAGCATCTATATAGCCTCATAATATCACAAATCATCCTCACCTTCTACCCGGATAAAAAAAAATTTCACTAAATCTACCAATTATTATAAAAAACAAAACATATATATCGTTATTATATATTGCAGTCGAGTTTATCACCTATCTTACCCACATTATGTTATGGGATGTAAAAAGCCGAAAAGGCCGAAGAAATAATTTCTTGATATTATCACTATTTTTGCCGGGGTTTCGTTACGCAATCATTATAATGCTGGACATCCATACATTCGTGTATGACGTTCAAATACGGCAATAGTTACATGGGGATAACTGACGTGTCTATTGAGACCAGAGCGAGAGAACCATGGACTTTGAAGTTTGGTGGTGCAATTAGACCGGAGTTTATGGAGTTATTGCGGAATGAATTAATTCCGGACGGTGTCCATCCTGCATATTCTGTGAGTAGATTTCATGTTCCTAAAGGTAGATTTTCAAGTATATTTATGGATTTTATTCCCCAAAATTATGCGACTTTTTACCTAGAGAGGGAAATATTAGATCAAAACCTTATACTATTAGGCAAAAGTATTGATTTTCCAAGAGATCATGTCATGCCAGTTCTTGCTCCAGGATATTATACTTCTGTCGTTATAAATGGCAACAAATGTGAGGCAAAACACATGTCAATATTATTTGATCAGATCGGCAACATTGGCGCTGATGCCATTGCAACGATGGGAACAATCTGTATTACTGGGGGCGACCTTGTGGAATTTGACGGAGAGATCCCCTTAACCATAGACCTAAAATTTGTAGACAATTCGCGTTCCAACATTGCATTTGTGGTATCCAAACGGAACAAATATACCACCGGTGGCGTAATATCCCGAATTGTGTATAATATTGTCAGGATTGAAAACATTTCGCGTGTAGTTTAAATCAATTATCTGCAATTATCTGCAAAGTTTGCAGGTTGCTTATTTTTTATCCCGATACAACATTTGTCAATATTGCATGGTAATGGTTTTCTTTGTAAGCGAAATCATTCATGAGACTCCCAATGTATTTTGGCAGTTGCGTGGTGTGTCGGGTTGCGTTATTTAAACATTGAACCACAAATACTGTCTCATGCCATATGATGAGAACTGTCCATTGTGTCGAAGTCCTATCCAGGCGGATGCATGGAGCAGGCTTATTTTATCGAATGAAAAGTCTTCTATGGAGTGTGCTAAAGAATTTGACATATCTGTGGAAGAAGTAAATGAACACATATACAAACATTCATCTGGATTGGATGCCGACGGCGACCCTAATACACCAGAACATCTAAAGAATAAGCTGCTTAGATTTTCTCATATTTGTGAGATCTGGATGGATGAAATGATAGTGAGTAAGGAACTAGATCCGTCGAAGTTAGACAAGGTGCTTAAACTGATGGATGTAATTGAGAAGCAACTGGTGTCCAGGGCACAAATAGCAGGCATAATTAAGAAAGATGCTCCACAAATACAGATAACAAATGTCCAAAATAATATTGATAATTTGACTAATGTTATTATGATGAAATTATGTCCGGAATGCAAGAAAATTGCAATTGCTGAAATGGAAGGGTTTGTATACGGAGAACAGAAACTTCTGGCGTGATAGGTCTTGACAAAATCCAAAAAAGAGTTTAATGAGTTTAAGATAAAGCCCGGGGAGACTTTAGACGGGAAAGATCTGATCCGGTTTAAGTTGGATTTGATTAAGGGGAAATCAGATCCGGTTTGGGCGGTCCAAAATATTTTGGGATTTGGAGATCTGTTCCCCTGGCAGGAAGAATACCTGAGATTGTTTTACCGGAATATTTATGATGCCAGTTTAATGCCGATAAGAGATGCATATCTATCAGCGGGCCAGCGTAGTGGAAAAACTATGTGGGCTGCAATGATTGGGTCATATGACTTTTTTAACGTGGTGACTATTCCAGAACCACAAAAGTTCTTCGGGGTTAAAAATTCACAGAAGCTTTTTGCCACCTGCATGAGTACCAGCGGGAAGCTTGCGGAGGATGGAATTTATGCGCACATGCTAAATGCCATTGAAGCAAGCGAATGGATGAATCAGTGGTTTGACATAAGATCTGTGACCTCTCCTATACCCCAAATCAGTGTTGATGATAAACAAGTGTATGCCCAGGTATTAGGTTCCTGGATGAATACAGCAGTTGGCAGGACCAACTTCTGCGTATTGCTGGACGAAATAGATTATTTTGAGGAATCTACTTCTAAACGGTCTGGAATGGAGGTATATTCCAGGATGACAAAATCCAGGGACACCTTAAGAGAATGGGGGCATCTGGTTGCAATTTCGTCTCCAAAGTCTATATCCGGTCCAATTTTGTCATTGGTAAGAGTAGCACAAAAACGTATTGAGGAATTTGGCATAAATGGAACCGACACAATTGGATTTAATAAGCCCGTATGGGAACTAAATCCAGATCCGTTCTTTTCATTCCCGGAATTATGTAAGCGATATGCCCATGATATGATTGCGATGTGGAGAGACTTTGGATGCAAACCCGAAATGGCAGGTGGCATGCAGTTTCCTGAAGGCATATTCATGGATGAGACCCTGACTAACATATTAAAGGAAAAGGTCCGTCCGAAGTTTCAATACCCCCATGTCATGTACATAGATCCGGCTGCAAGATCAGATAAATTTGGGATATCCGTTGGCTGTAGGGTGCCATTTAAAGGAATGGTGGTAGACGGCACAACATATTTTAAGAAGAAAACGGGCGACCCGTTTATCATGCCGTCTGATGTCTGGGACTTTATAAATGAAGCAATCCCAAGATGTAATGTCCGATACTTTTGCTTTGATACCTGGATGTTCACTGAAATCCTGGAGCGAGTCTGGAAAAAGCATGGAATTAAGCCAGAACAGCATTTCGTGACTAAATCCGATTATGATACCTGGAGGTCCTATCAAAGCCCTAACGCACCACACCCGATGCGATTGTGCTACGATAAAGAACTAAAGGACGAAGCCGATCAGCTCATAGTTAAGGAAGGCAAACGCGGACATGTGGTAGATCATGCCTGGAACCAGTATAAAGATCAGTCGGATACTGTGGCAGGCGTCTGCTGGTTCCTAACGAATTTTGAGGTCGAATCAACTGTAGTGCCGTATATCGGGCTTCAAATAATTTAAAAGAGATTGACAGGGGACCACTCTTATAGACCCTGTCTATACAGAGTAAGTTGGGTTGATATTTAAGTTGATTGATTTGAATCCTGGAGCAACTTGTGTCTTGAATGTAGATTCGCCGCGAATCATTAGGTAATAAGAATAGAACACAAATCAACCACTAATTGCGCAAATGATCTTGCTTAAACAGAAGAAAGGAAATTGATTTCTCCTGCTTGGTTTGTTTGTGGAAATAAGTATAAGATGTCTTGTAACTTAAGGGTTGCTAAATTATCTCAACGGTTACGATTGTGCTCCAACATCTATATCAGTTCTTGTGTTTAATATTTGGATATGGGACTGATTAAACATATACGAGAGGTGTTTTCGGGATTTGCAAGGGTTAGACAGGCACCTGGTGGAAGTGTGGGTGCCAGAATGCAATCCAATTCTTTTGTAAATTTTGTAATTAATTTGTTTTCTGATTGGGATACGAAACAAGAAGAAGAAATTTTCCAGGATATGTATTGCTATGATGATGCTGTAGGAGGTGGGATAGATAGAGTTTCCACGATGTGTGGACAGGCATTTATAGGGTTTGAAGCATGTTCGAATGAAGAAATGTTTACTGATGGACCTCCACCGGATAAGAAAAAGTTAGATGAGATGGTTAGAAGAGCAAATTATCTCAAAATTAAGAATGATTTGTCTTCGGTTGCAGCTACATACGGTGGGGTGCTGTCGATGTATGGATTACTGGTGCTTCACGAAGATCCAGGAACGTATGATATCGATATTTTGCCAAATAGTTTAATTACGTTTCTTGATTATGAAAGCAGAATAACAACTCCTCCTACCGATATAAAGAAACAGGTTATTACAAAGGCAAATATAGTTTGTGTCAATGAACCGGTGCCAGACTTAATGGACAAATATCCGGTGTCTGAATGCTATATTGTTAAGATGCGGGATATTCCGTTATGGGCAAAAGATAGATTATGCAGGCTGACATATGGATTGTATCCGGTTAGTCCATTGCAGCGTGCTATTATTCCAGTTTGGCAAAAATCAATTATTATTGCCATTGATGCAATGTGGAGATGGGCAAATGTTCCCAGGGATCACCATAAGTTGAATTCTGAGATGTTTAGCCTGGATAAATTTCCTGGGTCTGATATGGACAGCGTTGTGGATCAGTCGATAAAGGCAGCAGATAAGGTTATAAAAGCATATGCTGCTGAAGTTAGTGCAAAGGCACCTGATCAGGGATATGTTACATTAGATACAGTGACTATTGAGCCGTTGGAGCATGCAAACGCCGGATATATGGCACCAAATGATTTGTTGACACAGATCTCTGATCAGGTATGGGGTGCAATTGCGATACCTAAGAGCATTGTTACTGGGGTTTCCGGCAATAGTTATGCTAGTGAGCTTACCATTGCAAACTACACCAACACTATGATTTTGCATTTGGCTGGAAGGGCAACAATACCAATACTGGAAAATATGAAAAAAAGGCTTCAGGCATATAACAAAGGGTATCCTGTTGATTATTTAAAGGTTAAATTGGAGTTTAAGCTTGCTACAACTGAGTTGGATGAGATTAAGAGAGGTGCTGCAATGGCATCTACAAATTGTTATACGATCGATGAATGTAGGAATGAGACCGGACATTCACATTTAGATCCAAAGGATTATGATAAGATGCCTGGTGCTGTAAATGCGGCAAGTAGTATGAAGAATGAGATGAACTATCCGGATACACCACAGAGTGCAAATCAGAGACCTACTGTTGCAGGTATGAGCAAGGCTGAAAAGTCTGTCAGCGCAACGTAATTACCCATTTCTTTTTTATCATGGAAATTTCATAGCCTAATTATGGTATTCCAGTGGAAACAGGAAGACGTTTTGCTTTCTGAAGGCGATGTTGTCAAAGCTGGTACTTGGCACGGAAACAATGTCGTTGATAATAAGCCATATGTCTCTACTTTCACTAATTCTGATGTAAGGAAGATCTATGACAGAATTCCAAAGGGATTAATTCCGATTTATGTAGATCTGCATGGCAGGAGAGGAGATCGGAGTGAACCCGATGGATATGCAATGAGCTTTGGAATATCAGAAGACAGCAGTAAAATTGCCCATAAAGGATTTGTGTATAATTTGGATGCGCAAAAGGCAATTGTAAGCGGGGATAACGAGTGCTCTCCAGAATTTAGTACATTAATTGATTCAAAAGGAAATGCTGATAGAACTCTTACTGCACTTTGTTATATTCCCAATTCTGCGATGAAAAATGATGTGAATTTTATGTTCGAAAAATTTGAAGAAGCTCCAGAAAAAGGGGCAGACAAGACAGATGGAAATGCTGGAAATATTTCCGGACAAGATCAGAAAAAGGAGTCTGGAAATGATGCTAAGGATAAGTTTGCCGGGTTGTTCGACGGGGGAAAGAAGGCAGAACAAGCACCGGTAGAGGTAGATTATAATAAGATTGTTAGTATGACAATAGATGCATTAAAGCCGTTTCTTACCGCTGGAGGGAATACTACTCCTGGTGTTTCTGATGGTGGTAAGAAGGAGGAATCTAAAGGCGGTGATAATGTAGATAAGAAGACTATAAAGCAAGATGGGGGTTCTGATCCGGGAGTAGATGCTTTAAAAAGCAGACTTGATGAACAGGGCGCCATGCTTGATGGTATGATGGACGAAAAGATCGAGGCCCTTGTAAATCAGATTAAAGGGTTTGGTGTGTCCGATCCAATGTCATTGATTCCGGCTGGAGCTTCGAAGAAGGGCACTATTGAGTTTCTGACCAAAACAAAGGATCTTAGACTGGATTTGATCAAGTTAAACGGTGTTCCACAGAATCTTGGTGGTGGTGAATCTTCGAAAGCTTCTAGGATGGAATTTGAGAAAACTATGACAGAACTTGGGTTTGGAGACAAACATTATACGGAAATGTTTCCGGAAATGTATCAGTGAGGTTGTAAATTATGGTGATGCCAATAAGCAACGATCAGCAGATCAGTACTGGTGGAACTCTGCAAGATGCTCCAAGGAGGATGTATTTTGTAGACTCTGCTGTGTATTGGCCTGGAACAGCAGTGACGTTTAAAACAAGCGAGGTTGATGAAAACGGAGATCCTTATGTGACACTTGCAGATAAAAATGATGTGCCTGTGGGGTTTGCATATCTGTCTACGGTAGATCCGAGGATACCATATGAATATCAGACTTCGAGTAGTTATCAGAGCGATGTCCCATGTTCTGTAAATAGATATGAAAGAGGGCAGAGAATATCAGTTCCGCTTTGTGCCGGACATGCAGCAATTGCGATAGGAGAAAAAGTTGCAATTTATGCAAACGGTGAGCATGATAAACTGTCTGCTGTTTCTGGTGCAACCTGGTCTATTGGGTATGCATTGAGGGCGATTGATGCAAACACTGATAGCTTGGGGACTGCTGGACTTGATGCTGACTTTATGCTTATCTGGGTTGATGTCCAGAAGGAGAGCTAATTATGGTGCTTAAATTTGGTGCGTTAACTTCTGATAAGGACGCAATGAAAAAAGACATTGTTAAGCGGATTTTATATACCGAAGCTGAAACAATGCTTGAAATGGGCAGAGCTGTTGTAGTTCAGGGAATAGATCAGCTGAGTTATGGGATGACATTTCCCACGGTTGAGAGGCTTGATCCTCAACAGGTAACAGAAGGAACAATTGCTGATTACCAGAAACTTAGCTGGGCAGAGTTTTATGGGAGCATGAAAAAGTTCCAGGATATCATTCTGACGACTGATGAAGCAAATGCCAGAAACCAGATGAATATCCAGATGCCATATACCATGACTGCAATTGCAAGAGGTCTGGCATGGGCAAAAGATAAGGAGATAAAGACCGTTGTAAAAGCTGCTGCTGGAAAGACGGTTAGTGTGTCTGCTTATTGGGATGACCCGGTTTCGAGCAACTTGCCTAAGGATATTGCTGAAGCTATGGCATTTGCTCTTTCGACTACCTATATGAATGTGGTTGATTTAAAAGGTGGAATATTGTTTTATCCTGCTGAGCTTTGGGCATTTATGAATCAGCCTGCAAGACCAAACGAATATACCATGCTTGGTATGAGTCCTATTGAATGGGTTCAGCAGAAATATGGAGTCACATTTATTCCAACCAGGCAACTTGACGCAGAAGCAATGTTGGTATTTCCAGGACAGTGGACTGCACTTCATATGATATATATGGGTGGAGATATTCCGCTTGTTGAGTATGCAAGAGAGTACGGAACCGGTAACAAGTTCTATGTAACTCAGATGTACTCGACTCTTGCTATGCCGAATAGCACTACTGATAGACTTAAGAATAACCGGATTATTTTGTTAAGTGGCGTATGTCAGACTAGAGCTACAAGAGCATCTAGTTAAGGAGGGATCCATTATGGATCTCTCTATTATAGTCGATCGGGTTATTGATAATTTACATGGAATAACTCAGTCATATCTTGATGAAAAATTTGTAAGGAATGACGCCAGAAGAGCTTATTCATTTGTAAACTTTTATCTGCCTGCTGATTCTGATGCTACTGATGATCAGGTTTATGATGCAGTTGAAGCATTAACTACGTTTTATTCATATGTTACATGGACAACATTGGTAGAACCAGAATTGGGATATTTACCTGCTGCAAACATGAACAAAGCAGCGATGTTGAGATCTACGGCAAAAGGTATGATTCAGATGTTGACGTCATTTCCGCTTACAGATGAGTTAACTATTGATATGAAAGTGATGTCTAAACGAACGGTATGTTGTTTTGGACTCACAAAATCTGTTGCTGATCCGATATGACAGAAATACTTAAGGTGTATGAATATGGGAATCCGGGGTTATTGGGTAGCGTGGACTATGATGATTATAGATTGGCACTTTTAATGGCCGGAGATAATCTGATATTTTTTTGGAACAACCGGGTAAAATATTATTTTAGACGGAGTGAAAATCAAAGTCTGTTTAAGAAAGGATCTAAATTTAAGCTGGTGTCGCCATCTAAATCGTCTGTGCTTCAGAATGCATTGTTGAAGCCTACAATAAACGCTAGAAATATGGGGATATTGGGGTTAAAAAATGTTGTGAAGAAAAATCCAAATGGGACTTCCGTTCAGCTTATTAAGGCGTTGTCTCATGGTGTTCCTGGAAGAGATGGGATGCATTATGATCCATTTTCTGGGGTTATGGAAAAAGGTGGAAAATGGAAAGGATTTAGCGCGGAGTATTGGAGACGATGGGATACTGTATTTACGAATAGGTGTAGGGAGGAGAGCGATAGGATTGCAGGGTATGTTGCGGATATAAAGGGAGCTGGTTATGAGGATAAGGAAGGACATGCATTTAGCAATTCTGGTGAGGTTGTTAAGGCATATCTGAATAGAGGAGTGGAAAGTACAAGATCACTTACACGGTTTTAAGTATGGAAGAAAATGTTGACGAGTATAAGAGTTTGATTGGAAAGTGTCTTAAGGACTTAGGATATAAGATATTTTATTCAAAGAAGGATAGTATGGCACCAAACGAGTGTGCCATATATTATACGGATGTAGATCTTGAACTTGAAACTACGGAGGACTATATTCAGTGGAACACACTGGTTATACAATGGGAGGAGAAAATAGATACAAATCTTAGGCTCCAGGTAAGGAGAATGGTGGAAAATGTTGAGAAGACCGTTAAGTTAAGCGGAGTGCTTCATGTATCTAGCTTTATGTTTGGGAAAGTAAAAATAATAGATTTAGGAACATCGTATAGATCCGTAATGACTGTATCGTTTAGGGAATTAGTAAGTCATGGGTGAAAATAAATGACAGATAGATTGGTTGCAATTGCAATAAATTCTACTTCTGATTATGGAGTAACCACCATCGGAACTGATATCGCCGGAACTTATTATAAGTTCAGGGGTAGTGCTGATACTGATGGGGTGAACAGGACTCCTATATCAGAAGAGAACATGGATACTATGGCACCGGGTGAAATAGACGGTGGTGGATATGCTGTTACCGGTAATATTGATGGAACACTTAGGACTGATCCTGGGACTCTTAATCTGATTAGTTGTTTCATGGGGGTTCAAGCTAGTGGAACAACCGCCGGTACTTATTATATGACGAATATCCCGCTTACCACATGCACGTTGCTTGTGTATGATGAGCAGGCAAATGATAATGCCGGGGTTGCCACATATTATACCGGTGTCGGGATGACGTCCATGGAAATAAGCTGTAAGGTAGAAGATTACGCCAAGCTTAAGTTTGCATGGATTGGAAGACGGGCTATAACAGTTCATGGGGCATTATCGGCTGCACCAACGGAACCAACCTGGACAAGTTTTCCGATGTCAGTATATTATAATGCAGTGTTGACATTTGGAGGAACTGTCTTACAGACCAAAGGAATTACTGTTAAGGCTGAGAGAAAATATGCTCAGGATTACAGGTTCTTGGGGTCACAGTTTTTGCAGGGCTTGTATATTAACGGTATGAGCAACCTTTCAGGAACTATGGATATTGGAGCTGGTGAATGGGATCTCGTAAGTCAGATCATTAATGGGTCCTCAATTGGCGGTGCTCTCGATTCAGGTCATACGGAGTTTGATGGTAGTCTGGCAAACACGATGGCCTCTGGAGAATTGAAGTTGAAGTTCTATAGGCCGGCTGGTAGCGGTGCGACAAATGGACTGCTTTTGACTGTTACGATAGCTAAATGTGTTGTTACTGATTTTAACCGGAGTGTCCAGAACCGGAATATGTGGGAAAAGACCGTGAATTGGAAAGCTGCACTACCTACAAGTGCTGATTTCAGTATTACTGTGGCAGCAGTAACATAATTACTTTTTTTCGATATATTGATATCCAGGTAATATCATTATATCTTATGGGTTTTGATAAAGAATCTGGACAGATTATCGAATGCAAAGATAATATTATGAAGGTACTTATTCCATCCACTGGAAACGTATATAAGATCCAGGAGCCTGTTGGGAATCTTGCACCTGATCATTTTATTTTGATGTCTAAAGGAGTTCCTATGGACATGCAGTTTGAGGATGAGAGAGTTCCAAAATATGAATATCCCAGGGATGAAAACGGAGATATTATCGAAGGAGCAGAGAGAATTCCAGTATTTAAGACAAATGAAGATGGGACGTTTAAGATTGATGAAGATGGAGATCCCATTCCGGTGATGACAAAGGTTAGAACGCCTAGGTGGTCTGATGCAAACTGGAGAAATTTATTCGAGGCATTTAAAGCATGGTGCGAAAATATACTGAATAAACCGGGTGCCGTGGTTGTAGAAGGACTACCGTTTGATAAGATGCCTCCTGCTGACATGTTTGGGATTTTTATGGCGCTATACAACAGGTGTAATAGTGGCGTTACGCCCTTTCGGTTACTTGTCGGTGATGGCGTCTAAAGAGAAAGGACAAGAACAGAAACGAGTAAACAGTCTGATGGATAGCCTCAATGATATAGGTGAGCGATATCATATAAGGCCAACTTCTATTTTTGGATGGGACGATCCTAAAGATTGGTATAGGCGATTGTTGTTTGACCTCTACATAGTTAATAATACTAGGAAAGAATCAAATTCTAGTAATTAATATTAGAGGTTTTATTTTATGGTGGATCCTAAAAAAAATATCAATGATAATGTAAGAGTTAAGATCTTGCTTGACGCCGCAAAGAAAGGCGATGAGAATCTTGAGCACATTAGAACGCGATATAAGGATGCCATAAAGGAGTATGGGGCCGATGAAGACATCATACTTGTTAATCCTAAGCTGGTGAGTGATCGCAAAGAGCTTAATGACATGATGCAACATGTCATGCTGGATAAAACTTTTGCTGTGGATACCGAGGTAAATCCTAGGGCCGGAAAACCCGGGACTATTCAAATTGCATCTAGATCAGGTGTACATACTATTGCGGTTAATGCATTTAGAGAAAACGAAGCGGATATGACATATCTTAGAAATAAGATAGGGTCGTTGTTAAACCGGGATGACGTGCATTCATATTACCATAATAGAATGTTTGATATGGACTTTCTCACCAGGGATGGGTTTAATCTGGCATTGACAAATTCAGGGGGGGAAGTTACAGCACATGATACAGTTGCATTGGCATCCAGACTTGGGAAGGCAAACTTGCTTGCTAATCCAGAAATGGGAAATTCTCTGGCATCATTTGTACTGAGATCTTTGGGAAAATATCTGCCTAAGAAGTTGTCTGGGTCTGGATTTGGATTTAACTATAATGTTGAGACATCCAAAACCAAAGATTTTGATAAGTGGTTTCTTAGGTATGGTGCTGGAGATGCACTAGCACTGTATGAAGTGGTATCTAAGTATTATGGAGAGCACAATGATCTTAAGAACCTGAAGAATATTGGAGCATCCAAGGATCAGATTGATTTTATAAATAAGATTGATGAGATAGAGCATGCAAAGAGATCAATGTTTAGGCCACCGCCTAGTGTTCAGGATTTCATGGAAGGACGGAATATTATAGCAACCAGGGTTAAAAAGGGAAATGATGGGAAGTTATATGTTGAAAGTTATTTGTCACCGTCTGATGAATCCCAAAATGCAGTGATGAATTACCTAAGCGACAATAATATTTTAGATATTAAAAAAAAGCACGAAACAGGAATATTGGAAAAGGCAGCAGCAGTAGGAGTAAAACTAAAAAAAGGAGAAATTGCAGAGGAAGTAAATCTAAAAGCAGAAAGAGAAATAGCAAGTTATCTGCATACAAACCACGGAATAGACATTTATAAAGCAGTTGCAGATGCATTATCCGGAACTGCAAAGACCGATGTAAAATCCGGGATTAATCCAATTGCAAGGATGTATGCAAAGGGTGTAGCCGGAAGACTTGGGATGTTTAGATCCAACCGGGTGTATGTATCTGATGCATATCGAAACAAACCTGGGCAGGGCGGATCATATGCTAAATATGCCAGTGCATACAGCAAGGACAACAAGATTGGAATTGGATATATTCCGGAAATAAGAAGCGGGGATTTTTCAATTGTAAAGGCATTCAGACAGATGTATGAAGCATCTCCCGAATACCTGATGAAATCTGTGGGGCACTTTGTTAAAGGGGATATAAACAAGGGAAATGTAGAATCTGCAACATCTGACATATTTAATAGGGTAAAGAGTCTGCCTACCGATATAAACGAGGTAAAGAATTATTTTGGTGCATTGGGAATTTCACCTGATGTTATTGATGCAAACCCGGAGATGTGGATTAGGGATTATCATAGACATGGCCTTGTGGGAACATGGCTTGGACTTAGTAATGTGGCAAAAGGATTGACTGGAAAGAAAAGTATAGAACGAAATGTGGTTGGTGCAATTAAACAGGTTGGGTTTGATCCTACAACCGGAGATCCTATTTATGCAAGGAAGTTACAGGAATCGAAGTCTGAAATATCGGAGTCCGGATTAAACTCGTTGCTTAATGGAGTATATGAATCGTTTGCCGGGATAAAAATAGCAAAACATAGTGTTCCAGGATTTACTCCCGGAAAGTCTGCTGCTGCATTTGGATCGTTGCTTGGTAGTGGAAGAGCTGTTGAAATTATAACAAAGATGGGATTACCGGAAAGTGTGGCTGCCATACCAGGAAAGTTTAGATTCAGACAGCAATTGATGTCATCTGCTGTTAATTATGGTGCGGCATATGAGAACATGGACGAGCGGATGCAATCCGTAAATGCAATCAACACACCCGAAATGAATGAGTTATATGGGGAAACAGAGCTGCTTAACAAGATGCCTATACGATCCAGGTTTAAAGAAGGAGATGTTGATGAATCACATAGAGAACGGTTGAGATCATTGGGATTTGAACCTGAAAAGATTGAAGAACTGGTTGCAAATGGCGGAGAAATATTAAGAGAGGCACTGACATCCCCGGTATTGTATGGAAAAGGAAACGAATGGTGGAAACAGTCCAGAATTATTGTTACAGATGATGTAAAGCAGAAGTTTACTGACTTGTGGGAAAATATTGAGAATTATTCGCCTGAAGTTCAGAATAAGATACGATCTGCTCTTGCTATAGGAACAAAAGGGCCGTTTAGAGATGCAAACGGACTGGTGCAGGTTGGAGATCTTGATACCAGGATGGTGGGACATAATAAGAATTATGAGTTATCCACAGGGTTCTATCAGGGAACTGTAGGTCAGGAAATAACATCTATGCTGACTGATAAGCAGTTTAGACATGAGGCATTTATTGAAAATATACCAAAGATGATTCCAGAAATTTATGCAAGCGGCGATAAGGGAATTACACCCGGTGGAAGATCGCAATATATAAAAGACTCCTATGATTTTTTTGCTCAGATAGGACTGCTTAAGAGCATTCCGGATAAAAAAGTGGGAATCAAAGCAGCAAAAGGCATCAAAAACACCATATTAACTGAAATGAGTTATAGGAAGGCATATGGGAAAAATGTACTTAGTGATGCTGAAGTTCTGAAGATGTCTCGTTTGTTTAATTTAGTGATGTCAAAAAGAGTTGCCAGAGACGAAACTATAATGAGGGCAGATCTAGACAAAAGTCTTGATTATATAGGGAATATTAAGAACGAGGTTGGATATAACCCCAATGTATTGCATGGATCTTATAGAAATTATAATGAAGAAACAGGAATGAGTACCATTGTACCATATCAGACATTATCTACACTCCCGACGATGAGTGAAAAGGAAGCCAGGAAACTGGAAGGAAGTTATATAAACAGAGTTAAGGAACTGTCTGAAGTAATAAGGCCGAAAGAATTGTTGCAAGTAGAAAAGTTTATTTCTGGAATAGAAAAGGGATATGCCCCAAATGCAACTGAGTCTGTTAATGCAGCATCAATATATGACACGGTGAAGAAGCTGGGATTGAATGAAGACGATGCATATTCGTTGGTAAATAATGCCACAACTGAGGCTTATGATATAGGACAGGCGTTTTCTCCGGAATCAAAAATTCCTGCTACCTTGGCAGTCAGCAGAACGTTATTTCCACCATTAAAAAAGGCAATTGCCTCTGTTATTCCAGATGTTGCACCGGTCATTTCAGATACAGGAGTTGGAAGATCTCATTCTCCGCTACTGAACGCAATATTTGATATATCGTCTGAGACTGGAGGACGAACTCCATTAATGTCTCACCCCATTGGTATAACCGATCCGGATGTTTTAATGTCTATGCTGGAGTCTGGTGCAATAACGGATAAAGAATATGCAAAGGCTGTTGTGTTGTCTGCGAAACCAATTACAGATCAGAAAGGAACTAGATGGGAAAAACATATTCCGAGGGCATTTGCAGATATTTCTAAAGTTGATTTCTCCAGTGGATTTATACGACCGCCTAATGTAGGAGATGAATATATTCAGACACGTGGATCTGGTCCATCTCGTTTATACTACAGTACATTCCGGGGAATGATGGGAGAAACCTTGTCTGTAATGGCTGAGAATGCAGCACGTAAGAAACAAGATTTGAGAAGGCTCGAGAGCGAACGGGTTTTAGATAAGCTTGCTGGATCTCATTCCATTCAGGTTGATTACTTGAAAGGACACAAGGTTGCTACCGGTGCAAATGCTGTGATGGAAGAAGGAAAGGTTGGAAATCTTGTTAAGACATATGAGACATATAACAAGGTTTCTGATGCTATAGGAGAGAGACACAGCGATATAATAAAGCCAGGATATGTTCCTAAGAAAACAATATCAAGAAATCGCATACTTGGGGAATATTCTCCAGAAACAGCAAATGTTAGATATAATAGAGACATTGGACAGATAATTGGAAGCGTATCTGATTATGCTGGAATGGCTAAAGATGTTGGAGGATTTAAAGATAGCAAGGAGGCATTAAAGAAGGCTCCTGGAATCATATCAAAGTTTTTAAACATATGGGGTCCAAGGAAACCAGACACTTGGAAAAGCAGTGATGCCAGATTGTTTGCTCCTGGATATTATCCAGAAAATGATGTGTCTGATTTGGTTTCCATAGATTTTTGGATGAACAAAGAGTTGGAGCGGGTATGGAGTGGAAAGACTCCATTTAGTCTGATGCCGAAGGGAGAGAACGAAGATATAAAAGGGTCTGATATATTTGGACTGGACTTTACCAGGGAAACCACAACCGAGAGTTCAAAGGACTTTAAGAGAATAAGCAGAGATGTAATGGAGAAATCAATTCTCCAGTCCATTAAGGAATCTGATAACCCGGTTGAACTTATAAATCAAATGCATAGATCTATTGAAGGATTCAATCAATGGAAGAAAGAAGGGGTTGAGGGAACTTATCCATATATTCCAGATTACTTGGCATTGTCTAAATCACCAGGTATGAGTTCTGGATTGGGAACTTCGCTATTTGACTGGCTTACAAAAGGCAATACAAAGGAGTTATCTGCTGCATTTTCTGAGAATGAGAAAGGATATGGTACGTTGTCCAGTATGCTTGAGGAGGTTGCGGAGATACAAGAAAGCGGGATGTTAAATGGAAAAAGGATAGGGAAAGACGCATCCGATTATGATGTGGTATCTCACGTAATAAATAAATACAGGACTGGAGAAACCGGAGAAATAAGTCTTGAATATCTTGATGCGGTTAACTTGGTTTCTGGATATAGACCATTAAGACCTGAATATGGAATACAACATGTTAATCCATATTATAAGGGAATACCAAGGAAGTTGTCTGAATATAATCCACGCGATTATGGACTTGGGATGAAAAGCGGGAGATCATCTGTGCTTACTGATCTGTACTCAGATGTCATTGATTACAGTAAGGGTAGAAGTATTGGATTTAGACTGCCTAAATTTGGAAAAGGAACTCCAAATATAAATGGAATTACATTATCTGGTAAGGCATTTGGATTATCGGTGGTAGGCGATGGCGGACCTGAAATATCAATCTCAGATGATGGGACCATTAGAACCCACAATACGGAAGAAGTGGTTAATTTTAGATCTCCTACTACTGTAATACCAAAGAATAGACTTCCACACTTTGCTTTTGGAACCCCAGACTTCAACAGAAATGACATAATACGGTCTATTGCGGAATCTATTGAAAATAGTTTTGAAGAATATAATGCTCTTGGATCAGATTTATTATCAACAAAGGGAGTCACAAGGACCACCACACCGTCTGAAATCCAGTCGATAAAAAGTGTGGTGGCGGAACATATGAATTCCGGATTGGCTAAATCCGGGAAGCATCCTGAAAGGGCTGGGTTGTTTAGGACGGAAGGAAGTGGAATAATCAGTGGTATTGGAAGATTTATGGACTTTGGTAATACTGATTATACGCTTAGTGGTCCTGGTAATGTAAGAAAAGATATTGGGCGGCATGATATCATGGGACAAGATATATCTGGTAGAATCCAGAGAATGTCGGATGTCACAAATATCACAGATAATAGATTTATACGAAATAAAAACCGGGGGATTGCAGATGTATATGAAGATGCCACCATTCCTGGAATTCAAAAAGTAGTAACATCATTGCCTCAGCCTGGTGGAGTCGCACAATCCGGAGCAAGATTGTCTGCAACAGAAATTAATAGTCTTAAAGATATGCTGGGGGATTTAAATGCGTCGATGAGAGATCTTGGTAGCGATACTGATTATGGTGGATTCATTAAGAGTCTTGAAACATCAATTGGGGCAAACAGGGGTATTGATGTAACAAAAGGTGTGGCAGAACAGTTTAAGCTACTTAGTGATCAGCTTAGGATTATTGTTCCGGAATTGAAGTCGTTTTCTGATGTTGCAAAGATAGAGAATATTGCAAAGGCAAGAAAGGTATCTCCTGAATATCAGGAAGAAATCATGAAAAAGGGGTACTTTAAGGAAGGCCCTATAAGCAGCATCAGATACATGATGGCAAAGAGGAGAGATCCCGGATTGACTCCGGAAGAATGGAATGCAGATAGGTTTGAAGCATCATTTTCAGAAAGCAGAGATCAGAGATTAGCTAGGTGGTTAAAGAAGAGGGCTTTGAAGGGGACCGAAGAAACTGAGACATTTGCATTCCAAGCCAATTATGCATTGGAGTCTCCAGCAGCTAAGTCGGAAATGACAAGGGTGCAGTCAGAGTTCTCTGCATTTGTATCTGAATTGTCTAAGATTGACAAAAATATTAAAATAAATACTCAGACGGGGACAAAATTCTCACCGGGCGAAAAGTCAAAACAAGTTGAGAGCGTCTTTGGGGAACAACTTGGGATGAATGTAGAGGTGAGTAAAGAAGCTCTGAGATTGAAGTTTGGCAAAGATTATAGGAAGATATTACAGGGTATGTTTGGGCCGTCTTTAATTGATCAGCCAGGATATATTTCAAATGCAAACCTGGATATTGTGGAAGGCAGGAGAACCACAAGACCTACAGAAGAATCATCTGGATATTTATCTGCATCTTCCACTCTTCAGGGATATGGCAGAAAAATGACGGCATTGAGCATGGGTGCAATGGGTACCTACTTTTCAATAACTGGTATCTATAGTGTGATATCTCAAGGCGTTCGTATGGTAACCGATTCACTGAAGGATCTTAGTTCTCAGATGAAATCAATTGCCATAATGGATAACTTCAGCAATGGGCTACTTAGATCTAAGGATATAATGGCTACGATGGGAATAACCCAGCAGGATTTCATTAATGGGTGGAAAGGCATAACATCTATCCAGGCATCGTTCCAGGTATTTTTGGGATCTATTGCTGCTAAGATGATGCAGGTAGGAGAAGACGGAACTTCAGCGTTCAAAACCATTGCTGATACACTGATGAAGGCATTTACAGATAAAAGAAGCATAGATGAATTGGTGAGTTCTGTTAAGACACTGGTTGTGGCGGGTGCAGAATTGCTACCGATGTTTATTGGGTTTGCTAAAACTCTTGCTAATCTGGTTGCTGGAATTGCAAAAAGTCCGTTTGCTCCACTTATTACTGGATTTACGCTTATTGCGTTTGTAATGCAACCGGTGCTTACACTGATTGCTGTTACACTGGAAGGATTTGCATCATTGCTTACCCTTATGGCATTCATGGGTCCGGCAGCATCAACCGGAGCACTTGGAATGACACAGTTTGCAGCTGGTACCACAAGTGCAGCTGGTGGTGTAATGGTTCTTAATGGGGCATTGGGAACTACACTTGCAATGTTATCAACTGTAGTTGTGGTTGTAGGAGCTGCTGTTGCTGCTTGGCAGTTACTAGGAATGGCTATAAATTTTGCATCAAATAAAGAGGTTGTTCCTACCCCGGTTGGATTAATTGGGGGTGCACTTGGATTCAATAAGGGTGGATTGGTGGAGTGTTTTGCAGAGGGAGGAGAAAAAGGAACCGACATCGTTCCCTCAATGCTTACACCCGGGGAGTTTGTAGTTAGGAGAGATTCTGCTAAGAAGTTTGGATATGACAGGCTTGACAAAATTAATAAAATGGCAGATGGAGGTGTTGTAGGCGGACTGATGCCATCATCCTCTCCTGTTATGGATTCAGATAACCGGATGAATATAAACAATAAGTTTGGGTTGTTGACAAATGTGAGTGAGGCAGGAGCCAATGCAAATAAAAATACCGCAAAGACGTTATCTGATGCAAGTGGAGGGAAATATCTTAATGTTAAGTTGTATGGAGAAGAAGGGCAGATCGGCGGTAAAGGCGATGTAGAAACTGAAGGTGGATATCTAGGAAATCTAATGGATACTCTAGGAAATGCAGCAGATGAATTTGCGAAGGGGCTATCTGATACATTTACCCCAAGTGGACTCAAGAATGTAGTAACAACTGGAGCAGCTGGAGCAACGTTGTCTACTCCATTTAATGAACTTACTAAAAAAGTAAAGGAATGGTGGGATAAAATAGAATGGCCTGATGTCGGAAAATGGATTAAAGAAAGATTTAAGTTTTTGGATGATACAGATCTTGGAGAAAAATTTAGGGAATTTAAGGAAAGGTTAATTGAGTTGACTACCGGAAAGGAGAGAACCGGTAGAACTGAGAATGTAGACATCGATAGGAATGAAAAGATAAAAGGAAGGAAGACACCTGGGGAAGAAAGTCTCGAAAGTAAAACTAATAAAAGGGTTGTAGACTGGTTTAGAGGGGATAAAGGATTAGAAGGCTGGGAAAAGGTAGATACAGGAACCGAAAAACAACCTAGCAGACCAAAGATGACCTGGTCATATGAGAATGAATATGGGAATGTAGAGGCAGAAAAACCAATTTATGAACCAGGAAGAAATGCATTACCAAATCAAATATGGGAGGTAACTCCAGAAGGAGGTATAGGAAAAGGAGTTGAAACACCAGAGAGCGGGTTTAAAACCGCAAAGCCACCTGTTGGAGTTTCAACTACCCAAGAGATTATTGGTGGTGCTAAAGGAGGTGGTATTCTTGGTGGTATATTAGCTGCTGTGGATGAGATACTTGTAAAGGGAAAATCTCCGGTAGAGGCAGCACCTACGGTTGGAGTGAGTGCAGCAGCAGGAGCGGGACTTGGAGCTGCAACAGCTGCATTTCCTATTTTGGGTCTTCCAGTAGCTATGCTTTCTCATGAGTGGATGGCAAACTTCGGCGCAAATGTAGCAGAAAAAGCAACTGGAGGAACATGGATAGAAGAGAAAAAAGACAAACAGGGCAATGTTATTACTCCTGGATATATGGAGGGAGGAAATAAAGAACTTGGTGCGGCATCTGGCATTGCAGGTGCCACAATAAATGATGTCACTGGTGGAGCAGTGACCGGTGGTGCAATAGGATCTGTGGTTCCAGTTGTTGGAACTGGCATTGGAGCACTTATAGGTGCAATTGCTGGCATAGTTAGTGGCGGGGTTCTTGATATTCAGGATATAAATAAACAGGTTTCGTCTGGCAAAACCAATATTGAGGGCAATTATGGTGTAATTGGATCGGTTTCAAAGTATGCAACTAATTTATCCATGAATCCAACTGCCGCAAATGGTGAAGCAAACCCGATGTATTATGATGCAACAAAGGCACAAAATATGCTGAGTGGAACGCTTGATTCCATAAAAACAAGTATATTGAGCGGGCTTGGAGATGCATCCGCCACACTTGGTACTATATGGGGTTCAGTTTATAATATGGCAATATCAGGATTTGGAGATGCAGCATCGGTGCTTGGAGGACTGTGGACCTGGATATCAGATGCGGTTAAGTCGGCTATTGGTATTGGAGGCAGTGTAGTAAGTACGGTGTCAAATGCTGCAACTGGTATAGCAAGCGGTGTAACTGGAACTGCAAGTGGGATTGTAAAGGCAATTACTGGTGCTGCTGATGGAGGACTGATAACTTCAACGGGATTGATTAATGCTCATGCTGGAGAAGTTATAGGTCCAATTGATAAAGTATCGAGTATTTTATCTGGTGCATCAAGCAGCAGCAATACAAATTCTACATCGTCTGTTTCATCATCTGGTGGTAATAATATCTCAATAACAATTCCAATAACTATAGGAAGTGCATCATCGTCCACAGTTAATGATATCAAGAGCGAACTTGAATATTGGTTACCACGGCTGCTCAAACAGTATGACATAAAAGGAATTAGCTTATGACCGAACTTGCTGAATATGCTCCATTGCAGTTTGCAGAAAGCACATTGAATATAACTATGGAATATAATGGAGATCATGGAAGAAAGGGATATGCTCCCGGATCAACTGGATTTACCCATAATATTTTTGCTAAAAAACACAATAACACCAGAGAACTCAACGTAGATTCTATTCCTGGTGGAGCAATACCAGTGTCTAATTATTATGGGAAAAAAGTCCAGGTAGTAACACTAGAGGGATATTTTCCTTATAGATACCCAGATGATTTCTGGAATGTTTTTATGGCTGCATTGTCTCCATATCGGTATCTTTGCGTTCCTAAGAATATTTTTCTATGTGGTAGTGTAATTCAGGTTAGTAAAAATGTAACATTCCCAGATTTACCGGTTGGATCATACTGGTATATAAAACGCTACACATATAAACGGGGTGTTGATATGCCAGAAGTAGCGGGATTTAACTTGGTTTTATGGAGGTGGTATAACCTTGACATCTTTGAGTAATACATATGCATATTTCAATCTCATGAGATCAGAATATGGGAGCGATGGATCTCTTATATGGTCCACAATATATGAGCTCCCGCCGGCATCATTAAGCAGCATAGAGATTGTTACAGACTCGTATGAGGAAAAAACAGAATATGGAGCAGAACCAGATATAGTTCCAATGGGAATTAATTCGTGTTCTGCCACAATGTCTGGTCAGTTTATGCGAAAAGTAGCATCTGGTAATAAACTAAATGCCTCGTATCCATTCCCGGCAGGCAATCTATCTCCCGTAATAGTAAGTTCAGATGATTTGTTTCCATTGTTTGTGGATATAAGCGGGAATACTCATGTGTTTGCGATCCAAAGAACTGCTACCGGAACTGGAGGGAGAGATCTTGGAAGCGGAATATGGAGAATAGATAAATTTGTTTTTGATAGAGATTCTAATAATGCCGGGATATTTAGGTTTAACATGGTGCTTGGGTATGTATGGACTAATCCGCTTGAGCAACAGATATTTTATGGAAATACTGGGGTCAATAAGAAACAGACATGCAAATTCCAGGCTACAATAACTCCAAGTGATAATGACCAAGATGAATTAAATGCAGTTGAAATATTTAATACTAAGATTACTAAGTCGCTTTATGTAAAGAATACAGCTAAGTTCGATTACACTGTTAACATATTTAAAAATTCTTTTGTCTTGATTGGAAAGATGGGAGCAACCAGTGATTCAGAATCTAAAGTCTTTCTCGGAATAGTTACGGATTGCGAAAACAATAGGGATGGCACGTTTACTGTGTCGTGTAAAGAAGTTTGTGACCTGTTATACCGTGGTGTGTGTAGTCAAGGGGGACTGTTGGGTGCATTATTTCCAAAGGTTATAATTCCAAACCCTGATGCATATACCGCAACAGACTTGACTATAGATCAGATACTAAATAAGATTCTCCAATATTATAAGGCTAAAACCGGATATGAGAGATTTGTTCCCGGATATATAGGAAATGATAGAACGCACGGACTCGGTGGATCTATTTATCTACCTGGTCATGATTCAGATACAGAATCTCCAATTAAAATCAGTACTCAGGTTATGTCATGTATGAGCGTAGGAACAGCAGTAACTAATTTTCTGTATCAGCAGTGCGGGTTTAATATATGGTATAACTATAATACAAATGGAACGATAGAATATGGATACATAAGAGATAGAATAACCATCGACATTACAAAGGAGGTTATTGAAAAGAGTGAATTAATCTCAACAAATAACGAAGAAACTGTTCCGGATGGCGTTATGGTATGGGATTCAGCAGGAGAATATAACGGAAGTTATGGGGATATAGACAT
Organism: Pseudomonadota bacterium; assembly: GCA_023229365.1. Taxonomy (NCBI): domain Bacteria; kingdom Pseudomonadati; phylum Pseudomonadota; species Pseudomonadota bacterium. The sequence continues at coordinate 62,112 of JALNZK010000014.1, forward strand.
AAATAAACATGTATTGGTTTATGTTATGACCGATAGTAAATTTGATGGGGCGTTAAACGCAATTGCAGAAAGAATATTTAAATTGTATGATGGAATTGATTTGTCTAGTTATAGCGTGAGATTTCCGGCTGGAACTGTAAGGTTTAAAGAGGGAGACTATTTTGATGGGCTAGGCGACGAAACAGTATCCGATAGAATTATGGAATACAGGGAAGGAACCGATGTAGATCCATTGGAAGATCCAACTGATGCAGTATGGCAAATTAAGGAACTCACTATAACTGAACAAAGTACCACGGTAACTGTTGGAAGCTCGTATGTATCGGTTCTCGACATATATAGAGGGGTACTTAATAAGAATAAAGATGGTATTCCGGCACCAGTTGAAAATAAGGTTCTTCAGTCAAAACCGATTGTGGTAGGAAGAGCAACATGAGTAATAATGAAGTGGTGTCACTGGATAAGTTTTTTATTGATCCGCTGTGTAATGGAACAATTACCATTTCTTCGAGTGTTGCAGAGGTTGTAGATACAGTTGATTATCCGGAGTCAAATAATACTGCTGCTGAGTGTAGTGCGTCATATGGAACCGCAATAACAATAACTCCCGGGGGATTGTTTGAGTTTGACTTTGATAGCACAACCACATCATATGGGGATAATTTGGGCATTCTTAAATATATTCCAGCATTTTATTCATCCGGATCCATCGTGATTAATGCAATTGTCCAGGAATCTGATGATGAGGACGGAGCCGTTGATTTAACATTTGATGCTATGATGTATGTAGCGGATGCTGATAAACCAACCTGGTATCCATATAGCTTAGAGTTGGTTACAGATCCGGATGATGTCACTCTTGAACGAATGCCATACCCGATGGACGGAATGATAACATCACCAAACGATAATACCAAACATGACAGCATTGGCGAAAATACAAATCTCACACACACGTTTACCATTGGTTCCTGGGTTGGTATGAGACCAATGGTAGAGTCGTTTAATACAGATGGGATTAAAAGAGGACATCTACCTCCATTGTCGTTTAAAGTTACGTGTAAGAATAACTTGGAGTCTTCTGTTACATTTTCAAGTCTTAAAGTCTCAATTTCATTTAATTATGCATCAGACGGAACCTTGATGAATCTGGGAAGTACTGCGGTTGCTGATTTCTGTAAGTTGTATTGTGATCCTAAATTTATTAATAATGATGAGAAAACCGATCCATCGGACGGCGAAGATAGATATCTTTGGGCAATTGCAGATGGATATTCAAAAGGAGAAATTCTTCATGTATTTGGATACTATAGGCAGACTCAGAGTGACAGTACTACAAAGTTAAAATGCGTATATCTGAAGAAAGTAGCTGCAACAGAGGGAACAAACCACGCTGCATTTGTTTATAAATCTGACATAGCGGTTAATCCGGTGGATTTTTCTGATAACTATCGCATGGTGTTTAGGGGATTTTACTCCGATGAATATGCATATGTGGTAACTCCAAAAGTCATTTGTCAAAGTGATAAGTTTAAAGACATAAGCGTAACTTGTATGAAAGAAGTAATATCCGATGATGAGGAAGCAGACACGTCATACATTGAATGCTCTCCATCTGATGTCGATGCTATTTTCATGATTGTGGTTAAACTACGGGATGATGATATAGATGAGATTGCAATCGTCGGAACAAGACTTGGGGTAACATCTGACGACTTTAATTCCGCTATCAAAACGATAAAGTTTTATGATGTTGATACCGCTTTTGTGCCATATACGGAAAATGAAGATGGAACGAATACTGCGATTCAAGTGTTGAGATCCGACATAAATAAAATATTTTATGATACGCTGGCAAAGAGCTTTGAAGAGGATGTAATTTTAGTTTCTAGTTTTAATGATGTAATTCCATATGTTGAACTCAAGATAAACTCATATGCCGATTATATATTCCCGTTATATGACGGCAAGTCTATTACATTTAATGAGAGTTTATCCAGGTGTACTGATGGTGTAAGAAGTAGAGAGTTGTTTTATTTTACTAAGAAGACATCCGGTATATTTAATACGATTACTTTGCAGGATTCAGATAAGCGATATACTGCTACGCTACAAATAACATATGGCAAGTACAAAGGTATGATTGTTCATAAAGATAGAGATATAACAACTTAGAGGGCTATTATGATACATGATAAATTTAAGGTGATGGATCGGGTTGAGTTTAGAAAAATAAAGGTTGAAGAACTTCCAGAAAATTATACTCAAGAAGATCTTATTAATGCCATAGACTATTCGGATGATGGGATAATTCAACAGACAATATGTCACCCTACTGTTTTCCAGAGAGTTCTTAATAAACTTGGATTGTTTCATTATCTTAAGGACGCTCCAATGGACTATGAAATACAGAGAATTGCAACATCTGTATATACGACATACGGCTATATAAGCGTTGGAATAAGTAGTTCAAGCCCCACAGATTATACATTGAATAATTTGGTTTCATCTGTTCTTACAAGAGTTACAGCACTTAAGGGATATGAGACGCTGTATGTAACAAACGACACTGCAACATTCATTGGTGTGTTTACTCCAGATGGAACATATACTATTGTGGAGACTGGACTTCATACAGCTGCGACCAGCGGATATATGGGATACAGACAGACAAGTTGTTCAATTTCTACTACCGCAAGTATTCCATTTGCAATTTTCTGGAAGGTAACAATAGCAAGAGGTTAAGAATGTCAGACGAAGTAAGCATGGCATATGGGTTGCAGCAAGTGTCTGCTGGTGGAGTTCTTGGAATAAGACCAATTACATCTGGAGAAGAATGGGTGATACATAATATATATATTCCAGAGGGGGTTGTGTCGGTTATTGAAGTATATGTAAGTACTGATCCCACATATGTAAGTCTCCCAATTAAAATAAAGACGTTGATTGAAAGCCAGACGGGTATGAACAATTTTCATGTTAATAATTCTCAATTTCTTGTAGCTAAAAATACCAGTGCGTCTGCTGTATATATTGCATTTGATGGAGTGGTGAGCAAACAATCATGAAACCAGATCAACAGATAATCATGCTTACTAATGCAGAATGGATTGCATTAGATCCGATTGTTCCAATTAATATTGTGGCGTGGAGTAGCGACACCGGAGTTTTTAAAATTGGAAATGGGACTGATATCTGGAGTGATCTAGATTACAGTGCGGGAAAGTTGATTGGAAATAAATATGTGGAAAGTGATAGGGAACCAGTTGACCAGGAGGAATTAAGGTTTTGTTCAGCAGAGGACAAATGGATCTTCAAATTAAAGGGATGTTTTTTATCCGAAACTGAAATTACAACAATTACGACTACTATTTATCCAAAGTTTTGTGTTATTGGAGAAGTTTCAGATTCAACCGGATATCCTACAGGAAGATATAAAATATGTGATGGAGTAAACACCTTTGTTAATATCCCATGGATAGATTATACTGAGCAATATTTTGATACTGATGGTACTCTTACAGCAAATTCCGATGTATTGTTGGCTACTCAGAAAGCTACAAAGACATATGCAGATACCAAAATAAGTTTAAGTGATGTGGATACAGATGGAACTTTGGCGGCTAATTCTGATTCTAAAGTACCGTCACAGAAAGCTGTAAAGACGTATTCGGATACAAAGATCCCGTCAACCTATTTGGACACCGATGGGACATTATCAGCAAATTCCGATACTAAAATTGCATCTCAAAAAGCGACCAAAACTTATGCCGATACTAGAATACCAAATTCTTATTTAGATACCGACGGAACCCTGGCTGCAAATTCAGATACCAAGATAGCAACGCAGAAATCTGTAAAAACTTACTCAGATACTAAAGTTCCACTCACTTATTTAGACACAGATGTTACTTTGGCTGTGAATTCTGATTCTAAAGTTGCAACACAAAAAGCTGTAAAAACTTATGCAGATGCAATTGCAGAACAATCAATTGCAATGGCAATAGTTTTTGGAGGATAAAATGACAGATAAATTTACTTCGGCGTTTATAGAACTTACAACCACAAATGAAACAGATATCTATCAGTCTACAGAAAGTAATCAGGTGATAGTAAACATCCGGATTACTAATGTAACAAATGGAGGAGTAACGGTAGAAATGTGGGTTACAGATGGATTAGATGTTCATTGCGGAAATCTTATCCCGCCGAATACGGTGATAGAAGCATACGGGGGGTTAGAAGACTCCTTTAAAATAGCTCTGCCTTTAAATTATAAAATAAGGGCTACTGCTGATACCGCAGATGCAATATTTGTAACTACAACGGTGATGTTATGAAATTATTTAATCAAACTGTTGGCAACTCCAAGAATGTAATTGTCGATAATGCAACCTACATGAAGTTGGAATTTCGGGATTTTGGATATCAAGAAAACGTAGGAAAATATAAAGCCTGTATTGGAAATCCAAACTTTTCAGATGATTTAAGTGGGTGGGTTGCAACTGGAAGTGCCAATGTAACTGTGAATTCAACCACCAGGGAAGCGGATGAAAACAATTTTGGTAGTTATGCATTAGAAGCCAATATCACTGTATCCGATTCAACAGATTCAACTTTAAAATTTACATATAATACGGCCCATAGACTATCATATCCTGTAACTGCTCAGACTGGAATCAAATTTGGATCATCGCCTCTTGGTACCTCGTATCTTACTATCGAGACAATATCTTACCATCTTGGTCAACGATGGGTTTATACGAGCGATATACTTACCGGGACGACATGGAAATATCCTAATTTAAAGAGTCCGTTTCTCGATGAAACATATGTTGGTGTAGATGAAAACGAAACGGTTATTTTAACCATATTAAACCTACCAACTGGTACATATACAATTAGAATTGCCGGAGTAATGCTATATGGTGTGGGCAAAACTTATTTTGAAATCCTCGACGATGGATCAGATATATCCGGAATTAATCTAACCAGTGGTGAAGATGTTCCTGTAAAACTCTATATCGATTCATCTATAGTTGCAAAGATATCAGATGTCACATATGATAATCTAAACGCAAATGGAGATGTGGGAACCGGGTCTGATCAGGTAGCGGTTGGAAACCATACGCATCCACTGGTGACTTGGGGTGGAGCATTATCTGCTGATCCGGCATCACCGGCTGATGGCACCATGTACTGGAATACAACTACTCCGGCAATGAGATTTTACGTGAATTCTTCTGTTGGATGGAAAACCATTACAACATAACTTATTTTTATGACAACAGAATTTGATGACATAATTATGAGAGGATCTCAACAAAGAGATTACGGAACACTAGTTGGAAATTGTCAAATATATTTAGATAGGTTTGCAATTGTTCTAGGAAGTGAAACTGAATCACCATCAACTGCGTCATCTATAGTGGTTGGATCTGATTTAAGTTTCTACCAATGTGGGTTTGAGCATAGCGGTAATTTCAGTTTGCTATATTTTTTAACTTTAACTGCATTACTTCCTGCTGCTGCATTTGAAGTTCGTATTTGTAAGAACGACAATAAACGTATTGTGATTGAGACTTATGGTGATGTTGCTGCGACACAAGCAATGAGTTTGTGGTTTAATACAGCGAAATCGGCACATAAAGAGTCAAGTGTTCCTACTTGGGTTAAGTTGAATGGGGTGGCAAGTGGTAGCACAATGACATACGCTACAACATCGTATGTATTTAAAGAAGATGTAAGTGAAAGTAGAGGTTCTGTTGTAATTGATTGCTGTAAAAAGTGTCCAACTTGTCAGTGTTTGAATTGTTATATTTGCGATAGGTTATATCTAAAGGCAGTTGGCAGTGAAACTAAAATATATGGCACATCTATTAAACATGGATATGGTAAGAATCTAGGTAATTCAGCATGTGTATTTAAAAAATCAGGTACAATTCCAGTTACAAGTTTTTGCCCATTTTCAATGACATTAGATATGTCAAATTACAAATTCAATTTATATTTTTTAGACGATGATGGAACTACAGAACACCTAATAGAAACTTATGAATGGTTTCAATCTACTGCTGACTATGATTTAATTGTAGAATATAAGATCGAATGTGACACTGTCGCTATATGGTCATATTTGGATGATGAAGTTGTAAGCATTGACAGCAATATTGCTGGAAAAACAGTGACTACACATGGATATCCTTTTGAAATTGAATCATTTGATAGCGTTACTAATAAATTAACAGTGAATAGAAATACAATACCGTTCAGAAGTATATCCAGTGAAAATACTAATGCATTTAGATATGGTGGCCCTCTTAAATTATCTACCTCAATAACCCTTGGTAAAATATGTCTGACACAACAACGCATATTGGGAAATGTTGATATCTCATGCCCATTATGGCTCCCTACTGGAAATACTAGAGTAAAGATGAAATTCACATTAACTCACGACGCCCCAACAATAAATAGTTATGGAACAAACGGGGGCATGTACTATGTAAGATGTGAGTGTACTGGCGGAACTGGATATAGTGTTTTTATATATGAATATTTCGGGGAAGATACAAAAAGCATCTCATTAGATGTTGATTTCTCGGAACTGGATTATGAATATTATACATATGATACGGGTTATATATTCTATTTTGGTATAATTATAGAATACGAAAACTGCGATGGTGCGATATTAAATAAAACATTATCTGCCTCAATTGAAATATTAGATGTATATGATGGATGCACCGGTGAAAGTTTATTGAGTTCGCTACCACAGTTTAATACAATAGCATTACAATATCCAAACAGAGATGGCATTTCATTTACTGCAACTTTTTCATCATTAGGCGCTACAACTAACCCGGTGACAACGAGCACATTTGACTTTGATTATTTAAATAATTGCGTGGGAACAAGATCTGTTAAAGTTTGTAAAAATTATATACATACCATATCTCCAGCACTCACAGTTAAATCATCTAATTGTCAAATTGGAAAAACTATAAAACTATACATAGATGTTCGTTCAGCATACGGTATGACATTATATATTTATAAAGGAACTTATATAGCAGATGTGGAATCAGTAGATCAGGTTAATAATTTAATAACCGTAACAAATATTATTCATATTGGAGATTCTAGTGAGGGGTTATCAGATAGATCGGCACACGTAACAGATTCATTTACATCGTCTGGATGGTCATCATGGTGGGGGTGGATGTCTGGGCAGTCTCATAGTCCAGATCCAGTAAATATAGGATATATAGGTCCAATTGCAGGTAGAGATGCTATAGTAACTGGAACCATAGTAGCAACAATCACAACAACAGCAGGATTTTTTAATAATGGACTTGAGTGTAGTTTTGACTGTGGAAATGGTCTATTAGCATCAAGAACATTATCTTATCCTTTAACAAATGGATTGCTTCAACAAGTTGTCACATTAACACTTTTATCAACCCCGGTTACAAATATACCATACATATATGCCCCAAAAACTACGGTTTATTTTAAGTATTATGTATCTGATGAAACACCAAGAGGATCTGTATACAATATTAGTATAGAAGCATCAAATATGAAAATTGTAGATTGCAAAGGAAACAGTTATAATGAAAATGATATATTACCTGGATCAATATTAGACTCTGGGACAACACTATCGAGTATATTAATGACTACATATTTATAACATGTAAATAACACAATCATTAGCAATGACATTGGGTGGTTGGACTAAATCTATTAATATTCAGTTGTATAGGTGTTGATTATGGTGTATGATGATTGGTTATACAATAAAAGTCACGTTATAACATCAGCAAGCACTTTAACTGATTATCAAGTTAAATTAACAGTTTACTATGGTAGTGGAACCGATAGCGGATCATCTGTTTATCTTAATTCTCATTGTAATGTAGATTTTAGTGATATTAGATTTACAAATAGTTCAGGCGCAGCACTTCCCTATTGGATTGAAAGTTATACAAGTGGTGTTAGTGCAGTTGTTTGGGTAAAGATTGATTCAATTACTACGTCTACTACGATTTATGTTTATTATGGAAATGGTAGTGCGGTAAGTGAGAGTAATGGAGATAGTGTTTTTGAATTCTTTGATGATTTTGAAGGGTCAACATTATCTAAATGGACCGGCGATACTACATATGGAACCATTTCAAATGGTATCCTATCTTACATGTATAATACCACGTCAGAAACGTGGAAATATATATTTTCAAATGTTACATTATCCACATCTACTACCCCCTACGCCATTAGAACCCGATGCTCTATAGTTGCGTCAACACCATGGGCTTTATATCAAATGTGTGGATTTCAATTATCAGACACAATAGGAACTGGGCGAGCAATATTAACATCAATTGGATCATATCCACTTACTGTTTTAACAGAATCTCAAGGATTTGGGGCTGCAAATATATATACGACAGGTTACAAGATATTTGAAATTCAATACAATCCAAGTGTAAATACTAAATTTTATGTAGATGGTTCATTAGTTGTAACTCATACATGCAATTCACCGGCAAATACCAAAGTTAGTATAGGATCATGTAATGGTGGAACACATACCAACGATTGGATCGTAGTAAGGAAATATGCGGCAACAGAACCCACTCATTCAACTTGGGGAACTGAAACCTTTAACATTGATGTGTACATTGCATCGGAGACTATTGCATTGACGGATATTCCATGTGGCGAAGTTGATACCGGATCTGCGTTTGAAATCATTACGATATCAGACACAGCAACGAGATTACTCCACACAAGAATACTACACGAAATAATTACTGTGTCTGATTCCATAATCAATCCGATTATATACCTTGCACAGGAAGTAATTGAATTGATCGACACCACAATACGAGGATATGTCGTAACTGAACTAATCAAGGTGTTTAACGGCAATGACATGGATAGAGCAGCAGTTGATGAGTATGGCGGGAGCTGTGGTAAGCGACTGGATGAATATGGGAATTTGATTGGTGGTAAGATAAAGGCAACCGGACAGATGATTGTAAGAGCACTGCACTACAGGACAAATACCAATTGCCAGGTTATAGAAGATGTGGCTATATGTAGTGAATTAATCAAGGTGTCAAGTAATGGAGACGAGCAGGAATAAGACCACATGTTATATAATTTAGGCTCACAAATTTAAAATCTGTAGTAATAAATTAATTTATCTTTTTGTTTCACTATGAGATTACAAACGTGAGATGTAATACCCCGATTACTATATTTCATGTAAACTGCCATATACTGATATTATGGGAGTTGACAATCGTTCTATCCTTCGAGTGGGTCTACTCAAAAAGGCTGTGACTGCAAACACCGCGATAATTAGTGCAGCAGACATTTTGTTAACTGATCCTGGATACACCGGTAATGATATAAAACCAAATCAAACTGGATTTGTTGCATATACTGTTGAGGTATTGCCATCTGTGTCTGGATTAGTCAGTGCGGTATTTACAAATGCAGCTGGGACTGTAACTGATAGCGGAGTATGTTATACATGTACTGCCGGTTATTTCAATATATTTGAGATTACAATGCGGGCTAAAACAAACGAAGGACCGTGGACATTAAATCTTAAGTATAGTCAGACGTGCACTATGACGCTATGTATATCTGAACATGGGGGAGTTGTATAATGGTGTCATTTCCTCCAAATCCTTCAAGTGGTGGAGGTAGTGGAACAACAGATCATAGAGTTTTAACAAACCGGGACGCCGAAGAGCAACATCCATCTGAGTCTGTCACTGTTGACACCACTAATTTTAATAGAAATTTAACTGAGGCTGATGACACCGTTCAGAAGGCACTTGAAACCCTGGATGAAATGTCGGGTGGATTCACCCCGCAAGTTACCCACACGATCTATGTAGACAATGCTAGAACTGATGATTACACGCCCGATGGAACGATCGAAAAGCCGTATTTATCAGTTCAAGATGCACATGACAGTATAACCGGTACACCGAGCATCACAAATACTTATGGTATTGCGTGTGCTCTAGGAAAACAATATACTGGGACATTAAATATATCAAAAGATTATATAAGTATTTTTGGGCACGGGATGAGTAAAGGTGCTGGATTTAAAGGGACACTAAATATCACTTCAAAGCACTTAACTCTTCAGGGAATTCATCTTACTGGAACTTCATCGGCAACCAGAGATTGTTATATTAATCTTTCACAAACTGGAGACTTTCTGCTTGAAATTAAAGATTGCAGATTGTCGTATTGTACGATGGTTATTGAGGCAACTGGAACAAGTGGACAACTTTCAAACAGTTATGTTCAGGTTACTGGTGCAAATGGTCTATGGTTACAAAACACAATTACCTGCACTGGAATCAAAGGGACTTTGGCTTTAGTTGGTGGATTATACGCTGTAAATACACTAAATGCTTATAATTGTTATTTAATTATGGGTGCAGCAGTTGCAGATAGTAATACAATTAATTTAGAATCCGGAACTCTTGCAGAACTTGGTGGTGGATTTCCAGAGAGAAATACCACAAACTTAAAAACTGGTGCTACACTGTATGCTGATGGACTGTTTGCTGGAAACAGTTTACTCACTGGATACAAAAATGTATTGAATAATACCGGTGGGACTTTACATTTATTGACGGATGGTGGTGGTATTGCTCTTGATACTACTAATTTTGATAACAATCTTTCATCTACAGACACAACCGTTCAGACAGCAATGGAGACCCTCAATGATGTTATTGGTGGGTTTACTCCACAGGTTACAAAATTACTGTTTGTCGATAAAAACCGGACTGATAGTTATACTCCAGATGGTAGCATAGATAAACCATTTTTGACTATTGGAGCAGCTACAGCAATTGCGACAAGCGGAACCACTATTAAAGTTATTCAAGGAACTTATACAGAAGATGTGACGTTACCATCTGGAGTTTGTCTTGAAGGATTTGGCGCAAATTCATTAACAATCACTGGAAATGTAGTGGTTTCATCTGGTGCCAATTCATCACTGCGTTACATGATTATTAATGGGGCGCTTACAGTTAATGCGAATTGTATTTTGATTGATACTTATGTTGCTGGAGCAATGACTGTAACCGGAACTGCTACAATACAGGCATGGAACTCACATGCAATTCCAGGAACGTCAGGTGTCACTGCACTCACAATGTCATCATCTGGGAAGTTCCTGGCAGCATTGTCAACCATTGCTTCCACTGGAGACGCACCATCCATTGCGCAATCAGCAGGACAGGTCATTCTAAATACCGTCACAGTTACCGGAGGACGTGCCTCATCTCCAGTAATTAATTCGACTGGCGGAACATTTGTAGGACTCAACACCCAGGTTACAAATTCGCTTGGTGGACCTGCAATTGATGTGTCATCTTCCGGGTCAACATCATCAAATCCAAATATGCTAGATGGCGTAATAGCAACTGGTAATGTAGTGTGTGGATCTAAATCTACAGTTGTTGGAGCACTTGTATTTATTGTTGTGGGTGCATTAACCGGATCGGCGTTGACTTATAAGCCTGCCAGCAGGATTACAAACGATTCGTCTGTTAGTGGTGCAACGGTAAAAGATGCATTAGAAACACTAGCAGCAAATAGTTACACCCTGCCCACCGCATCCAGTACAATTCTTGGCGGAGTCAAGATAGGTACAGGAATTGCCATCACAGATGGGGTTATTTCTGTATCTATTGGTAGCCCTCTTATCTTTAAGGGAGTTATTGATTGTTCCGCTTCTCCTAACTACCCTGCTGCTACAGTCGGAGACGTATACAAAGTTTCAGTAGCCGGAAAGATTGGAAGCAGTTCAGGACCGAATGTTGAAGTAGGAGATATCCTATTATGTTGTGTAACTTCTGCTGCAGGAACTCACGCGAGTGTAGGAGCAAACTGGTCAATCGAACAGGTTAATATAGACGGGGCTGTTATAGGGCCGGCTTCTGCAACTGATAACGCTATTTCCAGATTCGATTCTACAACAGGTAAGATAATTCAGGATTCTCTTGTCACTGTTGATGATTCGGGGTCTATTAATATTCCATCTGGACAGTCATATAAGAAGGCTGGGACCGCACTCGCTGCAGTAGATGTAGGAGCAGAACCTACAATAGCCACGAAGAACACGGCATTTAATAAGAATTATGGGGCTACTGCAACCGATGTTAAGATCAACGGTACTCAGTCAGTTGGATCAATCGATGCAATTGCAAGGATAGACCATATCCATCCGGTAGATACATCAAGAGCAGCAGTATCTCATTCCCATACAGAGAGCGATGTCACTAACTTGGTAACTGATTTGGCTGGAAAACAACCGATTGATACATTATTAACTGCGATAGCAGCCCTTACAGGCACATCAGGGCTTATTCGGGTAACTGGAGACGGAACTTGTGCTCTTGATACTAATACATACCTAACTGCTATCACAAAAACATTGGTGGAGGCTGTTTTAACCGGAACAATTACATCACACGATCATTCGGGCGTTTATCAATTACTTGATGCCGATCTAACTGCAATAGCCGCATTAACCGGATCCATTGGATTACTCAAAAAGACAGCCGAGGGGACCTGGGTTATTGATACTAGTTCCTACCTGACAGCAAACCAGTCGATCGCTGTCTCCGGCGATGCAACCGGATCAGGTACAACCGCAATAGCCCTGACTCTTGCCAATTCCGGGGCAACAGCCGGTACTTACAAATCAGTCACAGTTGATGCAAAAGGCCGGGTTACTGCTGGTTCTAACCCGACAACTTTAACCGGATTCGGTATAACTGACGCTGCCTTGGCAGATGATGTCAAGACATGGACCGAAGTCACTGGAACTACACAAGCAATGGCCGTAAACCGGCGGTATATCGCAAATAACGCCGCACAGGTTGTTTTTACATTGCCGGCGACTGCTGTAGTTGGAGATATCATTGAAGTTGCAGGAAAAGGAGCTGGAGGATGGCGGATATCGCAAAACGCAAGTCAGCAAATCGTATTCGGAAGTGTGATAACCGCCACCGGGACTGGGGGATACATGTATAGCAATAGCCAATATGAGGCGGTAAAATTGCTTTGTCTGACTGCAAACACGCTGTTTACTGTGCTGCGAGCAACAGGCAGTCCGGAGTTGATATAAATGACAAGACAAAACCAAATTTTCAGCCGTGGGTATTACGGGCTGGATGATATAATCGGTGTACAGTGGGATTCATCACAAACAACACCTACTTTAAAACGAATCGATGAGGACTTAGAAGAACTTCCCACAGATTATAACTGGAATAAATATTTTGCAAATCACCCGCTTTTCGGACAGATTAGAAGATGCTCGTTGACTGATGCCGGTGTTGCCACGTTTGGAAGCGATGGTAAAGGAACCGGGTTGACGCTTACCTCTGATTACATAATGACTCGTTACAAGAAGCATCATTTCAAATATATCAAAACTGACGGCACAAAACACAATTGGTTAATCAGTCTTGAACCATCAGCAGGATTTACGAGGCATTACGCGTTTAACCAGCGGGGGCACTCAAGTACTCCGGCAGAACAGGTCTATGTAGGCTCGTATATGGCGGGGGCGAATGGTGGCACTACAGCGGATAACGGAACAGCCAATACAATTTATGCGACTGATTGGACCGGGCTTAAACTTACTAGCAAGTCAGGCAGTAAAGCACTATCTGGTAGTGGTTCTTCCGGCACAATGGCACAATTTGAGGCTGCTGGGAATGCAATTGGAACTGGATGGGGGAGTGAAAATTTCTGGACTTACTGTATGAGACAACTGTTGTTTTACATCAGATATGCGTCGCTAAACAGTCAGGTTGTCCTCGGAGATGGCAGGACAAACCCTAGTAACTTTTGTGCTTCGATTCCAGGAACTTATTTAGATCAAACATCGGCTGGTGCTGGGGTAGATATCCAATCGCTACTCGCTTCAGATGGGAGTTATGGGGACCTAGTAGGATCATCATATCGCCCAGTGGTCTATCCTGGGGGAGTCGAAGGACTAATAGGGCTTTGGGAGTTTAAACCTGGGTACAACACAACAGATATAAGCCATAGAATTCTTAATCGGGATGGAACCGGGACAATCGCGTCTGTATTGGCTTCTGGGTCATATGAAGAGGTCACGGATCCTGTGCCTTTG